>NZ_JRJY01000088.1:0-5711 GCF_000801015.1 Aeromonas sp. ZOR0001
ATTGATGATGCCAAATGCACAGGCCAGCAACAGTCCCAGGATCCAGGTGAAATACCACATTGTCAGCGCACCTCTTAATAGAGAGATTGTTGGTTATCTTCGATGTGCTTGTTGGTTACCCGGCCAAACATCTTGATGTAAGTCCAGATGGTGTAACCCAGCACAATCGGTACGAAGATCGCTGCAGCCACAGTCATCACCTGCAAGGTGTTGAAAGAGGCGGTAGCATCCCACATGGTCAGGCTCAGTGACGGCTCAAGGCTTGAGGGCATCACGAACGGGAACATGGAGAAACCGGCAGTGAGGATGACCCCGGCAATCGCCAGCGAGGAGCTGGTAAACGCCAGCCAGCCGATGTTCATGCGGGCAAACAGCGCAGTCAGCAGGCTCATGGCCAGGCCCAGTACAGGGGCAGCCACCATCCACGGATAGAGGGTGTAGTTGTTCATCCAGGCACCAGCCTGCAGGACAACTTCCTTGTTCATCGGGTTGGATACTGCGTCAGTCGCGGCAGCCTTGACGATGACATAGCCTTCCATACCGCTTACCCACCAACCCGCGGCAGCAAACAGCACCAGAGTCAGCAGTGAGCAGATCATGGCGGCAGTGCGGGAACGCGCCAGCACTTCACCGTCGGTCTTCATCATCAACCAGGTTGCGCCCTGGGTGAGCAGCATGAACAGGCTCACCAGACCAGCCAGAATGCCGAACGGGTTAAGCAGACCAAAGAAGTTGCCGTGATAGGTCAACATCATGAACTGGTTAAACTCGAACGGAACGCCTTGCAGCAGGTTGCCAAAGGCCACACCAAAGACGATGGGCGGTACGGCGCTGCCGGCGAACAAGGCCCAGTCCCAGTTGCTGCGCCATTTGGCATCAGCACGCAGGGAGCGGTACTTGAAACCGACCGGACGCAGGAACAGCGCCATCAAGGTCAGGATCATCGCGATGTAGAAGCCAGAGAAGGTCGCGGCATACACCATCGGCCAAGCGGCGAACAAGGCGCCACCGGCAGTGACCAGCCACACCTGGTTTCCTTCCCAGTGCGGCCCCATGGTGTTGAGCATCACACGGCGCTCGACATCTTTCTTGCCGACGAACGGGAGCAGTGCGCCTACCCCCATGTCGAAGCCGTCAGTGATGGCAAAACCGATCAGCAGCACGCCGACCAGAGCCCACCAGATGACACGCAGAGTTTCGTAATCAAACATGGTCGCTCTCCTTATGCCTTGATCTGTTCAAAGTGATACTTGCCAGTCTTCAGGCTGCTGGGGCCAAGACGGGCATACTTGAACATCAGGTACATCTCGATAACCAGAAGTACGGTATAGAACAGGCAGATACCGATCAGAGAGAACCAGATCTCGGCTGCAGGCAAATTGGATGCAGAGAGGGAAGTCGGCAACACCTCTGCAATGGTCCACGGTTGGCGACCATATTCAGCAACAAACCAGCCAGCTTCGATAGCGATCCACGGCAGCGGGATACCCCACAGCAGACCCTTGAGCAGCCACTTGCGCTTGCCGATCTGGTGACGGGCACTGTCATAGAAGGCCATACCAATCAACACCAGCATCAGCATGCCGACGGCAACCATGATGCGGAAGGCGAAGAACAGCGGCAGTACCTGCGGGATGGAGTCATCCACGGCGGCCTTAATCTGCTCGTCGGTAGCATCGGTCACGTTGCTGGTGTAGCGCTTGAGCAGCAGACCGTAGCCCAGATCCTGCTTCACTTCGTCGAAACGAGCGCGGGTCTCGTCAGACTTGTCACCGGATTGCAGCTTGGTCAGCAGGTCGTAAGCGGTCATACCGTTACGAACGCGCAGTTCGTGCTCGCTCTTCAGATCCTTCAGACCGGTGACCTGACCGTCCAGAGAACGGGTCGCGATAATGCCCAGTGCATAGGGGATCTTGATGGCGTAGTCGGTGCGCATCTCTTCCTGATTCGGAATACCGAACAGGGTAAAGGCGGCCGGAGCAGGCTCAGTTTCCCACTCAGCTTCGATAGCGGCCAGTTTCACCTTCTGCACTTCACCGGTCTCGTAACCGGATTCGTCACCGAGGATCAGCACGGACACGATGGAAGCCATACCGAACGCGGCGGCAATGGCGAAGGAGCGACGGGCAAACGCCACATCACGATTCTTCAGCAGGTAGTAGGAGGAGATACCCAGCACAAACATGGCGCCACAGGTATAGCCAGCCGCCACAGTGTGGACGAACTTGACCTGAGCAACCGGGTTGAGCACCACGTCAGCGAAGCTCATCATCTCCATCCGCATGGATTCGAAGTTGAACTCGGCACCGACCGGGTTCTGCATCCAGCCGTTGGCGACCAGGATCCAGAGGGCGGAGAGGTTGGTACCCAGCGCCATCAACCAGGTGGCAGCCAGATGCTGATGCTTGCTCAGACGATCCCAACCAAAGAAGAACATACCGACGAAGGTGGACTCCAGGAAGAAGGCCATCAGCCCTTCGATAGCCAGCGGGGCCCCGAAGATATCACCGACATAATGGGAGTAGTAAGCCCAGTTCGTCCCGAACTGGAACTCCATGGCCAGACCTGTGGTGACCCCCAAGGCAAAGTTGATACCAAACAACTTACCCCAGAATTTGGTCATGTCCCGGTAGATGGTGTTGTTGGTCATCACATAGACGGATTCCATGATCGCCAGGAGAAAGGCCATTCCCAGCGTCAGGGGTACAAATAAAAAGTGATAAAGGGCCGTCGCAGCGAACTGGAACCGCGATAGGTCTACCACATGCTCAGCAATCATGATGTTTCCTCACCGATTATTGGCACGGCTATTTTAAGTTTTAAGCACAAAGCTTCCGTTGGAGGTTATCGAATGAGCCTTATTGGGACGTGTCACAACAAAACGCGTTCAGTAACCACTGGCATTAACAACAAGGCAATACGAGAACACAAATAAAGTTAATGTTTAACAATTCCAAAACAATCAGCCTAAATTTATTCTCGCCCATGATGACCGGGTTTTTATATCACCTTTATTTGATTGAAATCAATGTAAAAGGACCCGCCATACATGGCTTTGAAAGGCATTTTTAATCTATTTCACGATTATTGACGCGAGCCAGATCACAAAACACGATAAAGCGTAAAACATTGATTTAAATCAATTTAAGAATTTAACATCACGCCGCTCGGTTTAATTTGAAAAGCGTGGATGACGCGCCTTTTTCCATGTTATCCGAGTCAGGCAATCTGATTCGAAAACTCAATTTAAAATTGCAAAGAATGCATACTCATGCGAACCAATTTCATCAATAAAGACATTAGATAAACTAATTTGAAGAGTGCAATTTTTCTTGTTTGCCGGGGTCGATTCGAACTCCTACAATGCGCCTCGCAGTGAGGGCATACCCTTGGATACAGGCCGGTTAATCCGGGTTCACGGTACGTATTCGACGATCAATTTGAACCTGTCTATTGGAATCGAAGATGAAAAAGTTTGTTGCTAAAACCATCCGTTACTACAAGCTTTCCTTTGTTCAGCTCTATCAACTGAACCGACTCTGAGAGCTCGCGACGGCTCACCTGTTTATTTTCCGGTCTGTGTCCAGACGCACTCACTGTCTGTGAACATCCATCCTGAATTGTCTTTGCCCACCGCATCCGCCGTGGGCTTTTTTTTGCCCGGATAATAAAAAACCGCCTTTGACGGCGGTTTCATGTTCAAACGACTGTTTTTACTTCTCATCTGGTCGCTGAAGACCGAAATGAGCGTAGGCTCGTGTGGTCGCAATCCGTCCTCTGGGTGTACGTTGCAGATACCCTTGCTGGATCAGATAAGGCTCCAACACATCTTCGATAGTATCTTTCTCTTCCCCGATCGCGGCGGCCAGATTATCGAGACCCACCGGGCCCCCCATAAACTTGTCTATCACAGCCAACAATAACTTGCGGTCCATGAAGTCAAAACCTTCGTTATCGACATCCAGCATGTCCATGGCGCGAGCGGCAATGGGGCCGTCGATCCGGCCATCGGATTTCACCTGGGCAAAGTCGCGCACCCGCCTTAACAAACGGTTAGCAATCCGCGGCGTGCCGCGAGAGCGACGGGCGACCTCAATGGCACCATCTTCCGTCATGTCGAGCCCCAGACAACGGGCGCTGCGGGAGACGATATCGGTCAGGTCCTTGACGTTGTAGAACTCCAGCCGCTGGACGATACCGAAGCGATCCCGCAGCGGGCTGGTGAGTGAACCAGCCCGGGTGGTGGCGCCAATCAGGGTGAAGGGAGGCAGATCCAGCTTGATGGAACGAGCTGCGGGTCCCTCCCCGATCATAATGTCGAGCTGGTAATCCTCCATCGCCGGATAGAGCACCTCCTCCACCACCGGGCTGAGGCGATGGATCTCGTCGATGAACAGCACATCGTTCGGTTCGAGGTTGGTGAGCAGCGCCGCCAGATCCCCCGCTTTCTCCAGCACCGGGCCGGAGGTGGTCTTGATATTGACCCCCATCTCGTTGGCGACGATGTTGGCGAGGGTAGTCTTGCCCAGACCCGGCGGGCCGAAGATCAACAGGTGATCGAGCGCTTCACCCCGCTGGCGGGCCGCTTCGATAAAGATCTCCATCTGTTCGCAGACGGTATCCTGACCGGTGTAGTCAGCCAGCTTCTTGGGGCGGATAGCCCGGTCAATAATGTCATCCTCACGGGCGGCACTGGCCGAGATGAGGCGGTCTGCTTCAATCATCAACTACCTCATACCAGGCTACGCAGGGATTCACGGATGATATCTTCCACCGACATCCCCTCTTTGGCGATCTTGCTGACAATCTGACTCGCCTGCTGCGGCTTGTAACCGAGGGCCACCAGCGCACTGGCCGCCTCTTCGGTCACATCAGGTGCCCGCAATTCGGGCTCACTGGCTGGCAAGGTGACCATGGCCGGGGAGAAGAGGTCGTGACTGACCCACCCCTTGAGGCGATCCTTCATCTCCACCACCAGCCGCTCGGCGGTCTTCTTGCCGACTCCCGGCAGTTTGACCAAAGAGCTTATCTCTTCACGTTCGACACTCAGCACGAATTGGGTAGCTGTCATGCCGGAGAGAATAGCCAGCGCCAGCTTGGGGCCGACTCCGTTGGTCTTGATCAGCTCGCGGAACAGCGCCCGCTCCTGTTTGTGGTTGAAACCATAGAGCAACTGGGCATCTTCCCGCACCACGAAGTGAGTATGGATGGTCGCTTCCTTGCCGATCTCCGGCAAATCATAGAAGCAGCTCATCGGCATCTGCACCTCATAGCCAACCCCGCCCACTTCCAGCAGGACCTCGGGGGGCTGCTTTTCAATGACAATGCCTCTCAAGCGACCAATCACGGCTCTCTCCTCACCAATACAACTATTCGTAAATTGGCTCATAGCATAAAGAATAACTGGATAAGTATCCAGCATAGGGCAGCAACACCCGCGTAGTCAGAGAGGCTTTTTATCCCATTTTCCACCATGCTTGATCGGGTGCAGCCAGTGCACGGGATGTTTCAGCGCCGCACCGGCCCCCGAGCGGGGGATAAACCACTACACTAAACCCGTTCGGAACCGAAACTGGTGCCAATGTCGATACCAAGGAAGGCCATCACATGAAAATTGTTACCACCTCCAATCTGGGTCTTGCCATATTGCTCGGCTGTACGCTGGGCATGGGGGTCGTTGGCTGGTATGGCAGCCAGCGGCTAGCCAATCT
>NZ_JRJY01000088.1:5850-13290 GCF_000801015.1 Aeromonas sp. ZOR0001
GCCGACGGTGCCATGGAGGGCTCCATAGAGCTGGGCAACCAACAGCTACAGATTCAGAAGATGCAAAACGGAACCCCGCTCAATCGCGCCGAACTCGATGCTGCCAAGGCGGCGACCGATGACGCGCTGGCCCGGGTCAGCCAGGGGCAGCTCATTGATGGTGCGGCCCTTGCCACCATGGAACAGCATAAGCAGGACTATCAACAGCAACAAGAGAAGCTGCTGGCGCTCTATCACGCCTATACCGAGGTGGATCAGGCCCTGCATCACAACGCCGACCTGATGGCCCGCCTCTCGACCCAGCTGGAGGTGATCGGCGATGGCGCGGTCGAGGCGCTGACCCAATCCCCCGACCAGACCATCAGCTGGAACAGCGGCCTCTCCACTCGCTGGGAAGCGGCCGATGGGGGGATGGAGTCAAACATCGGCTTTTTACGCCAACTCTATGCGCTGGAGAAGATGCGCAGACAAGGAGTCACAGAAGCGATCAAGGTCGAGTTGAAAGAGGCGACCGATTTCTACCACGAAGCGATCGACAGCATGCTCGGCACAGGGCTGTTCGATATCGAGGGAACCGGGGAATTTGCCGGCAAAACACTGTCGGCAGAGTATCGCTCCCTGTTAACCCGGCATCAACAACTGATGGGACAGTGGGTCGATGCGCTCGGCAGCTATCAGGCCCAGCAGTCCGCCTATGAGGTCAGTGCCGATGAGCTGCGACAACAACTGGTTGCCATCGAGGAGAGCGGCGATGCCACCGTCGAGGATCAGGTGGCCCAGCTCAACGGCATCATCAGCCAGACCCGAACCCTGCTGCTGGGTGGCCTGTTGCTGAGCCTGATAATGGTCACCCTCTGCGGCTTCTGGCTGACCCGCAAACTGGTAACCCCACTGCTGCAAGTAGACAAACGAATGCAGGATATCGCCGCCGGCGAGGGAGACCTCAACGCCCGCATCAACCTGCAACGTGATGATGAGATAGGCTCGCTGGCAAACAGTGTGGATCGTTTCATCGAGAAACTGCAGAAGATGATCAGCTCCACCATGGACAACAACCAGCACATCAGCGAGCACGTTCACACCTCGGTCAACCGGGTGGAGGCAATCAGCCAAAGCAGCCGCCAGACCGCCGAACATGCGCTGGCCCTGCACCACGACAGTGAACAGATGGTGCAAGTCGCCACCGGTATCTCGGACAACTGCAGCATGGCGGCCCACAATGCCAATGAGGTGCGCCAGCTGACCACCGAGAGCAGCCAGTATGTCGCCTCCGCCAGCGCGGGCATGCAGCGGGTGGTACAAGAGGTGAGCGAGTGTGCCATCGCCATCAACTCCCTCAAGGAGCAGGCGGGTCAGATTGGCCAGATCATCTCCACCATCAGCGGCATCTCGGAACAGACCAACCTGCTGGCACTCAATGCGGCCATCGAAGCGGCCCGCGCGGGGGAGATGGGACGTGGCTTTGCGGTGGTTGCGGACGAGGTGCGCACCCTGGCTAATCGCACCGCAACATCAAGCGCCGAAATTAGCCAGGTGATCAGTAGCATCCAGCAGCAGACCGAGACCGCCTACCTGATGATGCAGCGCAACCTCAAGACGGTAGAGTCCGGCATGCAGGACTCCGAGAACACCAAGCAGATCCTGTTCAAGGTGGAAGGCGCCATCGACCAGCTGGCCGACATGGTGCAGCAGGTGGCCGTGGCTACCGGGCAACTGTCACACACCCTGAGCCACTCCTCTGACAAGGTCTCCGGCATCAGTCTGCAAGCCAGAACCGGCGAACAGGAGGCGCAGGAGTGTCTGCAACTCGCCTCCTCGCTCCATCAGGCCAGCCTGCTGCAGCAGCGCCTGCTCTCCCAGTTCAGAGTCTGAGCCCCTCCAATAGCAAAGATGCCACTCATGTGAGTGGCATCTTTTTATTACCGGTCGCTCATTCCTGCCGCCTTAACTTCCTCAACGTCCTATGGCCAGTTGAACAGCCAGGCTCAGCATGATGATGCCGACCAGCAGGTCGATCCCCCGCTGTACCTGGCTGCGAGCCAACCAGGGCGCCAGTGCCGCCGCCCCCAACGCCAGCGAGTAGAACCACACCAACGAGGCCAGCATGGCCCCCGCAGCAAAGGCCGGACGCAGGGACTCGCTCACCTGACTGCCAAGGGAGCCGAGCAGCATCAAAGTATCGAGATAGACGTGAGGATTGAGCAACGTAACACCCAGCGTCATCGCCAGCACGCTTTTGGCCCCCATCTGCTGAGCAGAATCGGCAACTCCCTCCCCTTTACCGCGCCAGGCACTGAGCAGGGAACGGCTACCAAACCAGCCGAGAAACAGCACGCCTCCCCAGGTGAGCAGCGCCATGCCGAGGGGGCTAGCGGCCAGCACATTGGCTCCGCCAAATACGCCGATAGCAATCAGGGTGAGATCGCAGAGGCTGCAGAGCGTGGCCGTCAGCAAATGGTGATTGCGATGGATGCCCCGGCTCAGCACAAAAGCATTCTGGGCGCCGATAGGGATAATCATGGCCAGACCGATGGTGAAGCCTTGCAGTGTCGTTGCGAGCATCATGGAGAGTACCGTTCGAAATGATGAATGAGCGGCACTATAGCGATGGTAGTTCCTTCTTAGAAATTCATTGATTTACTGATTGATTCATTTTGCTAATAAAAACCGGCATACCCTGCCGCTGTTCCAGCCCTTGTCAATTACCGGATCTGACAATTGTGACCCTCAGAGTGCGGCAGGAGAATCTGTTGCGCCTGTGGGCTCAGTCTACTGCAGCAATCTGGGGAAGTTGGTAACCACGACTTGCTCCAGATTGGGCAGCAACAGCCCCGTACTAACCCCTTTGGCAATGGCCTGATAGCGGTTCATTGAGCCGGTTTTGCGGGTGACCTGATTGAGATGGTAATTGACCGTGCGCTCCGTGATCCCGAGGATGCAGGCGATCTCGCTAGAGGTCTTCCCTTCACTTGCCCAGAACAGGCATTCGGTCTCGCGCTCGGTCAAGGGGTCTTTACCCGCACTGTCCATCACGCTGAAACGCACCACCCGAATGGCCGCCTCGAAGATGTAATTGGACATCCAGGAGAGGATCGGCGAGGACTCCAGCAGCAGGTCGCTCGAGGCCCGCTCGGAGGTGATGAAGGAGAGAATACCGTTCTCCCCGGCAGCACCGTGCAGAGGGAAGGAGATGCCGTTACGCAACCCGAACTCGGCTGCCAACCCCATCACGTCCATGGTTCCCTCCTGCAGAAAACTGGCCCGCTCATCGAGACGGTTCCAGTAAATGGGCAGCGTCTGCTTGCGTGCCAGCCGGATCACCGGATCGCACGCCAGCATGTTGTTTTCGGTATAGGCCTGCACCCAGGAATCGGGGCACTGGTTGAACAGCACCACCTTGGGCCTTTGCATCGACATCGGCAGGATCAGGGCGAAGCGATAGTAGTCATAGCCCATCCCGAGCGTAAAGCGACCGATCAGTTCGGCCAGACGATTGCCGTCCGTCACCGAAGTGAAATGTTCGAGGTACTCAAGCAGTTGGTCTCTGTTCATATGAAAGCCCCCTTGGCCAGACATGTGATTATAACGGCGAATAGCAAGATAGAGGGTCCATAATGTTGGTTTTTAAAGGAAAATTGAGAGAACATCCACGAAACGAGGTGGAGAATGAACTCTATCGCTTTCGAAATCGCGTCTTTTCCGACCGGCTAGGCTGGGATGTCGAGTCTCATCGGGGCCTGGAGCGTGACAGCTTCGACACGCCAGACACCCATTGGGTTCTGATCGAGGACGAACAAGGGCTGTGTGGCTGTATTCGTCTGCTCAACTGTGCCGATGCCTATATGCTGCCCACCATCTTCCCCACCGCTCTTGCCGGTGAAAGCGCGCCACGCACCCCCGATGTCTGGGAACTCACCCGTCTGGCTATCGATGCCCAGCGCGCACCGCGCATGAGCAATGGCGTCAGCGAACTCACTTGCGTCATCTTCCGCGAGGTCTATGCCTTCACCCATGCCCACGGGATCCGGGAGCTGGTCGCCGTCGTCAGCCTGCCGGTGGAGCGCATCTTCCGCCGACTTGGCCTGCCCATCGAGCGGCTCGGTCATCGTCAGGCGGTCGATCTGGGGGCGGTAAGGGGCGTTGGCATCCGCTTCCATTTGGATGAGCGCTTCGCGCAGGCGGTCTCCCAACCTCTGCTGGGCCATTATCAAACCAGCCATTATCCACTACAGCAACCGTCACCGGTGCTGGCAGTTCACTCATAAAAAATCCCGGGAAAACAGACCCGGGATAAAGATGTCGCTACGATCTGCGCAGGGCTACCCCATGCGGCACCAGAGAGTATCCTCCCTCAATGGCCTGACCACTACTGTCAAAAATCACAGCGCAACGTCCCTTCCACCGCCCATTGTTGTCCCCTGCCGAGTGACGTAGAGTCAGCCCTTGGGCAACGGAAGGGGGAGAAGATGAAAGAGCTGGACTACAAACTGCTGCGGGCGCTGGATGCGGTACTGCAGGAGCAGAACTTCGATCGGGCGGCCAAGTCGCTCCATATCACCCAGTCGGCCATCTCCCAGCGGATCAAGCAGCTGGAGCAGCAATTTGCCGAGCCGCTGCTCATTCGCAGCCAACCGCTGCAGGCCACGTCACTCGGCCAGAAGCTGCTTGCCCACTATCGGCAGGTACACCAGCTCGAGCTCGAACTGGCGAGGGAGCTGACTCCCGATGAGCCGCAGGGGCCAATCCGGATCAGCATCGCCGTCAACGCCGACAGCCTGGCCACCTGGTTTTTGCCCGCCATTGCCCCCTTGTTGAAACAGCACCCCATCGAACTCAACCTGCTGGTCGATGACGAGAGCCGCACCCTCGACAAGGTCCGCGAGGGTCAGGCCTTTGGTGCAGTCAGCCTGCATCCCCAGCCGCTGGCGGGTTGCTGCGTTGATGAGCTCGGTGAGATGAACTATCTGCTTACCGCCAGCCCCGCCTTCGTTGCACGCCACTTCCCTCGCGGCCTGACCCGTGAGGCGCTGGCCAAGGCACCGGCGGTGGCGTTCGATCAGCGCGATGACATGCATGTGAGCTTTATGAGAGAACGCTTCGGGCTGGAGCCGGGCGGTTATCCCTGCCATACGGTCCACTCGTCAGAGGCCTTCGTCGCCATGGCCGAACAGGGGTTGGCCTATTGTCTCATCCCCGAATTGCAGATAAGAGGCCAGCTGGCAGGCGGGTCACTACTCAACCTCAGTCCCGACCATGTTCTGACGGAACGCCTCTACTGGCACCGCTGGGTACTGGAAAAAGGGGTTCACAAGCAGCTCTCCCAACGCCTTATCGACCATGCCAGATCGCAGTTGAAACCACGCTGAGCAGGCCATTCACCTTGGCTTTGCAGGGCTAAAAACGTATAGTGCTGGGCGATCCTTCATCAGGTCTCCACCCAGGTTTTCACTTCAGGTTCCTCACTTATGTTCCAAGACAATCCGCTGCTGGCCCAGCTCAAGCAACAAATCCGCGAAAACATCCCGAAGAAAGAGGGTGTGATCCGCGCCTCGGACCGGGGCTTCGGCTTTCTGGAAGTCGATGAGAAGACCAGCTATTTCGTGCCGCCTCCCTACATGAAGAAGGTGATGCACGGTGACCGGGTGACCGCCCTGATCCGCACCGAAAAAGAGAAGGAAGTGGCCGAGCCGGATACCCTGTTGGAGCAGTCCGTCACCCGCTTCGTGGCCCGGGTCAAGATGTTCCGTGACCGCCTCAACGTGGTTGCCGACCATCCGCTGATCAAGGATGCCATCAAGGCCCGCGTCAAGAAGGGCCTGGATGAGAAAGAGTTCAAGGAAGGTGACTGGGTGGTGGCTACCCTCAAGCGCCATGCGCTGGTCGACGGCAACTTCTCTGCCGAGATCATCCAGAAGATCGCCGCCCAGGAAGATCACAATGTGCCCTGGTGGGTGGTGCTGGCGCGCCACAATCTGGCCCAGGTCGAGCCGGCTGATTTGCCGGAGTGGAAGGTCATCGAAGAGGAAGAGCTGCCCCGTCGTGACCTGACCAAGGTGCCCTTCTTCACCATCGACGGTGCCAAAACCAAGGATATGGACGATGCGCTGGCCATCACCAAGCTGGATAACGGCTGGGAGCTGCTGGTCGCCATCGCTGACCCGACCGCCTATGTGGCCGAAGGGAGCGAGCTGGACAAAGAGGCCGCCCAGCGCGCCTTTACCGTCTACATGCCGGGCCGCAACGTGCCGATGATCCCGCGCACCCTCTCCGACGAGCTCTGCTCCCTGAAAGAGGGTGAGGAGCGCAACACCCTGTGTGCCCGTCTGCTGATCGCCGAAGACGGTCTGCTGCTGGAGGAGACCGAGTTCTTCGCCGCTCGCATCTGCTCCCACGCCCGCCTCAACTATGACGACGTCTCCGACTGGGCCGAGCATGGCAAAGAGCTGTCCATCGACGCAGGCGTACTGGCCCAGCTGCCGCTGATGAAGGCGATGACCGAAGCACGCATCGCGTGGCGCACCGAGCATGCGCTGGTATTCCCGGATCGTCCCGACTACGACTTCGAGCTGGGCGAGAATGGCGAAGTGCTGGCCATCCACGTCGAGCCGCGCCGCATCGCCAACCGCATGGTGGAAGAGTCGATGATCGCCGCCAACATCTGCGCCGGTCGCGTGCTGGGCAAGAGCGTCGGTTACGGCATCTTCAACGTTCACACCGGCTTTGACGAAGAGTCCCTCGACGGCGCCATCGACCTGCTGAAGAGTGCCGAAGCCCCGTTCGAGCGCGACGAGATCGCCAGCCTCTCCGGCTTCTGCGCCCTGCGCCGCTGGATCGACAACCTCGACACCCGCTGGCTGGATGGCAAGATCCGCCGCTTCCAGAGCTATGCGCTGATGTCCTCCGAACCGGGCGCCCACTACGGCCTGGGTCTGGATGCCTACGCCACCTGGACTTCACCTATTCGCAAGTACGGCGATATGGTCAACCATCGTCTGCTCAAAGCCGTCATCGCCGGCAAGACCCCGGGTGAGCGCCCGAGCACCGAGCTCACCGAGCATCTGACCGCCTGCCGCCGTCTGCACCGCATGGTGGAGCGTGACATCGGCGACTGGCTCTATGTTCGCTACCTGAAAGCCGCCGCTGGCACCGATCAGGTGTTCAACGCCGAGATCATCGACGTGATGCGTGCCGGCCTCAAGCTGCGTCTGCAGGAGAACGGCGCCGTGGTCTTCCTGCCTGCCCGTCACATCCTCGACAACAAGGATCGACTGGAGTGCAACTGGGACAACGGCCGCGTCTATCTGGACAAGACCGAAGTGGTTTATGAGCTCGGCCAGATCATCGAGGTCAAACTAACCGAAGCGGTGGAAGAGACCCGCTCCCTTATCGCCAAGCCGGCGGTGGAGTTGGTGCCGGGCCCGGCACCGGAAGCCCCAGCGG
>NZ_JRJY01000068.1:0-367 GCF_000801015.1 Aeromonas sp. ZOR0001
TATCACCTGACACCGGCCTCAAACCGGTGTCTTGTTTACGCTACCTTAGAGCGTACTTCCTTCGGTATCAATTTCAGACCCTTCTTGAACATGCGGTAGGGGGTTTGACCCTCCATCATCCTGTCCTGATGTGGCCGCTGGGTGTTGGCTGGGTGTTGTAGTGTTCCAGATCGCTATCCAGCTCTGTCTGCATCTGCTCTACCGACTCATACCAAGTCGTTCTCCCCTTGATACGGAAGTGTTCATCCAGCAGTGTGCAATGCAGTCGCTCGATAAAGCCGTTGCTCTGCGGCCTGCGCACCCTGGTTGTCCGGTGCTCAATCCCCTCCAGTTGCAGGAACAGCTCGTAGGGATGATGGTCAGGGCG
>NZ_JRJY01000107.1:0-49264 GCF_000801015.1 Aeromonas sp. ZOR0001
ACCCTGCCCTGGCTGGGATTAAGGCTCGCCTCCCCAACTCTGCTGCGCTGCGCCAAGCCGCTGGCGCTGATCAATGCCATCCTGCTGTTGGCCTCCCTGCTGCTGCTCGCCAGCTGCTTTGCCCAGGATGATTTCACCGTCAGCTATGTGGCCCAGCACGCCAACAGCGCCCTGCCGCTGGGCTTCAAGCTGGCGGCGGTATGGGGGGGCCATGAAGGCTCCATGCTGTTCTTCGTGTTTGCGCTGGGGCTGTGGGGCGCCCTGGTGGCCCTTTGCTCCAAGCGGCTCGATCCGCTGATCACAGCTCGAGTATTGGCCATCATGGGGCTGATCGTCGGGCTGTTCGGCCTCTATACACTGATCTTCTCCAGCCCGTTTGACCGCCAATTCCCGGGGCCACTGGAGGGGCGCGATCTCAACCCCATGCTGCAGGATATCGGCCTTATCATCCACCCCCCCCTGCTCTATCTCGGTTACGTCGGCTTTGCGGTCAACTTCGCCTTCGCCATGGCGGCGCTGCACTCGAGTCGGCTCGATGGCGCCGTGGCCCACTGGAGCCGCCCCTGGGCGCTCGGCTCCTGGGTGTTTCTCACCGCCGGCATCGTGCTGGGCTCCTGGTGGGCCTACTACGAGCTCGGCTGGGGCGGCTGGTGGTTCTGGGATCCGGTAGAAAATGCGTCCCTCTTGCCCTGGCTGCTGGGCACCGCCCTGCTGCACGCCCTGATTGTCTGCGAGAAGCGCGGCGCTTACGGCCACGCCGTGCTGTTGCTCTCCATCTTCACCTTCGCCTTGAGCCTGCTCGGCACCTTTGTGGTGCGCTCCGGGGTGCTCACCTCGGTACACGCCTTTGCGGTGGACCCCAGCCGCGGCCTCACCCTCTTGTTGCTGCTCGGCTTGCTATTGACCTGCGCCCTCACCCTGTTTGCCCTGCGGGCGGACATTCGCGCCCCCTACGCCCGCTTCGGCTTACTGTCAAAGGAGGGGCTGCTCGGCAGCGCTATCCTGCTGCTCTGCGTGGCCTGCGCCAGCGTGCTGCTCGGCACCTTCTACCCCATGGTGTTCCAGTCGCTTCATCTGGGCTCGCTCTCGGTGGGGGCCCCCTATTTCAATGCCATCTTCGTGCCGCTGGCCCTCTGCCTGATGGGGCTGATGACCCAGCTGCCGCGCCTGCGCTGGCAGCAGCTTGCGGCACATTCCCGACTCAACGCTCTGTTGCCGCCGCTGTTTGGACTGCTTGGCGGCGGGCTGCTTAGCCTTGCCTATCTGGAACAGGGATCGTTTTCCGGTAGCTGGATTGGCATCCTCGCCAATATGGTGAGCCTCTGGCTGATGGCCAGTCTGTTGCTCCCGCTCTTGCAACCGACGTCGTTGCGCGAGCTCACCCTCAATCGGCTCGGCAGCCTGCTGGCCCACCTTGGGGTGGCGGTGTGCGCCCTTGGCATCGCGCAGGTGAGTGACCACAGTCAGGAGGGGGGCACTGTGCTTGGTGCCAACCAACCCTACCAACTCGGCGCGTTCGAGTTTCGCTATGAGGGGCGCGAGCCGGTGATCGGCCCCAACTATACCGCCGAGCGGATCACGCTTAGCGTGCACAAGAACGGTAAAGAGGTGGCGCGGCTCACGCCTGAGCGGCGTCACTACAGCGTGCGCACCATGAACATGAACGAACCGGGCATCGCGTGGGAACTGTTTGGCGATCTCTACGTGGTGCTGGGTGAAAAGATGGGACCAGATGCCTATGCCATGCGGCTGCACTACAAGCCGCTGGTGCGCTGGATCTGGTTCGGTGGCCTGTTGATGATGGCAGGCGGCGCCCTGCGCCTGCTCGCCCGTCGCCCCTTGCTTGCCTCCCGCCCCGTTGTGGTTAGCGCCTCCCATCCCCGGCTCGAACAGGAGGCGTTATGAGATCCCGCCTGCGTCTCTTTCTTCCCTTGCTGCTGACCCTGAGCCTCGGCGCCCTGCTCTGGCTCGGCCTTGGCCACAATCCATATAGCCAGGATGAGGCGACGCTCGGCCGTACCCTGCCTGCGTGGCAAAGCGACAATCTGCTGGATGGGCGTCCGATCCAGACCGCCAGCCTCAAGGGGGAGCCCTTTGTGCTTAACGTCTGGGCCAGCTGGTGCACCAACTGCCGCGCTGAACATCCGCTGCTCAGCGAGCTCGCGGCAACAGTGCCCCTCTACGGTCTCAACTACCGGGACAAGGGGGATGCCGCCCGCGCCTGGCTTATCCAGGCGGGCAACCCCTATCGCGCCGTGCTGGCCGACCCCAACGGCAAACTGGCCCTTGAGCTCGGCGTCTACGGCACGCCGGAAACCTATCTCTTTGATGCCGATGGCGCCCTGCTCGCCCGCCACACCGGCGAGCTCACCAACGAGATCTGGCTACGCCAGTTTGCCCCCCTGCTCGACAAGGCGCGAGCGGATGCGCAGATAAAGGCCGCTACAACGGCACCCGCCATTGCGCCATCTATTGCGCCGTCTATTGCAACATCAGCTCTGGAGACACAGCCATGATGTGCCGTCCTCTTGCCTGCGCCCTGCTGGTCCTCGGCATGCTGCTGAGTGCAACTGCATATTCCAGCGGGGTCGATACCTATCAGTTTCGCCACCCCGAGCGGCAGACCCGCGCTCTGGATCTGGCCCGCGCCCTGCGCTGCCCCCAGTGCCAAAACCAGAACCTGGTGGAGTCCAACTCCCCCATCGCCCGGGATCTGCGGCTAGAGGTCTACCGCTGGGTGGACGAGGGGCAGTCTGATGAGCAGGTTATCGCCCGCATGACGGAGCGCTTCGGCGATTTCGTGCGCTACGATCCCCCCTTCAAGGCCAGCACGGCGCTGCTGTGGGGCGGCCCCCTGCTACTGTTGGGGCTGGCGCTGTTGATCCTGTTTCGCCGCCTGACGCGCACAAAGGCGCAACCCATCCCTGCCGTTAAGGCCATCGTTGAGGCCCCCCATCAACCCGCGGCCGACCCGCGCAGCGAACTGAATCTGTTGATCATGCGTGGAGAACAAGCGGGCCTCTCCCCCGACCAACCACTCTACAGGGAGCTAAGCGCCGCCCGCCTGGCCAACGCCATCCCGGCGGCTGAGCTGGCCCTGCGCGAGCGACTGGCCAACCAGCATGACAATCGCGGCCGCCATCATCGGCACGGGTGGGCCTTGTTGCTGCTTGGCATCATGGCATGCGTAGCCGTGGCCGCTGTGTATCTGAGCACCGGCCGTTATCAGGCATGGCAGGATTATGCATCCCGTCCCGATCCGCTGGCGGGGTTGAGCCCGCGGGATCTGCAAGACAAGGCGCTGGGGAGTCTGCATCAGAAACTTCAGCGCAACCCTGCCGATCTCGACAGCTGGGCGGCGCTCGGCCAGCTCTATCTCTATCGGGGTGAATATGACAACGCCCTGCTCGCCTACCAACGTCTCGCTCTGCTGGAGGGGGGCGCCAGCGCGGCGACTCAAGCCGCGCAAGCCACTGTGCTCTACTATCAGGCGGGCCAGCAGCTGACTCCCGAGGCAACCCGCCTGCTGGAGAGCGCCCTCAAGCAGGACGCGGGGGAAGTGAGCGCCCTGATGCTGCTCGCCTCCGATCACTTCCTGCATGGTCGCTACAGCCAGGCCATTGCCCTGTGGCAGCAACTGCTCGATGGCGAGCGCCCTCGCATCAACCGGGCCGCGCTGATTGAGGCGATCCAGACGGCAAGCATAATGGGCGGGTAACCCCTTGATTGAATGAGGGTAATCGTGGTGATATGGCGCCGCGACCACGCAAGTGGCTCAGCACTCTCTTTCAATAGACAAGGATGTCTGGATGCAACTCACCCTGTTAAACGACTCGGGCAAATTCGATGGACTCGATGACACCATTAGGCATGTCTTTGCCGAGACGGCGCACAAATTGAATGCCTTGTTCGATCTCTCCCAACTGGATGTCACCTTCAGCCCTTTTGCCGAGGGGGATGCTCCCGACTCGGGTATCGGTGGCTGGGCCATCAACATGTATCGGATAGAACTCCAGCTTGATCTGGAACGGCCTGATATCAAAGAGGTGATCATCACCGAATTGCCTGCCGTGCTGGCCCACGAAGTCCACCATATCGTGCAAAAGAAGAATAAGGTGGAAGCAGAAACACTGGCCGAAAACCTGATTTTTGAAGGGCTGGCCTGCTACTTTGAGCAGAGGTTCAATGGTGGCACCCTCCCCTCGCTGTTCAAGGAGTCTCATCACCATGACTGGCAATCGCTCCTGGCAGAGATGACGCCCCATCTATCCAGCAAGCAGTTCAACTATTTAGACTTTTTCTACTGCCGTGATAACCGGCCATTTCCCAAATATGCCGGTTACTGGGTGGGGTTCAATCTGGTGGCCAACTATCTGGCCAAAAATGGCCTGAATGAAATAGAGGTCATGGGCCTGCCCGCCGAGGCGTATTTCAATTAACACCCCTTCACACTGTTCATGGCTATCACAGAGCCCAAACCCGGAGAGAAGATCATGATCCCCATTCGCTGCAAGGCCGTCTCTGGCGTTGCCCTTACCACTGTCGATGGCGAAACCAAATTGCTGGTGATGAAACGGGTCAAGGGGGGCTTCTGGTGTCATGTGGCAGGCACGGTGGAGGCGGGTGAAACCGGCTGGCAGACCATTATTCGGGAGTTTGGCGAAGAGACGGGGATCCGGGTCACCGAACTCTACAACGGCCAGTATCTGGAGCAGTTTTACGAGGCGATCCTGAATACGGTGGAGGTGGTGCCGGTCTTTGTAGTCTATTGCCCGCCCAATCAGGCGGTGATCCTCAACGACGAGCACATAGACTATCGCTGGTGTTCCCTGGCCGAAGCCAAGGCGCTGGTGAGTTTCCCCGGCCAGAAGGCGCTCTACGACCATATCTGGCACCATTTTGTCGACAACGCCCCTCTCCCCTGATGCGGGTCAATATCCGCTGACCGCGCACGGCTTCCCCCTGTAAATGCAACACGCCCCCGGATGGGGGCGTGTTGTATCTCAAGCCAGCCAAGCGCTTTTGTTAGCCCAAGCAGATGGCCTACGGCCGCTCGCCAGCGGCCAGACGGCGGTTGATATCGGCGATAACCGGGGCGATGTCGGCCAGGGTATCAATCACATAGTGTGCCCCCGCCGCCCGCAGTTTGGCCTCGGCCGGTGCGCGCCGGGCGGCGATCTCCGCCTCGCTCATGGCGGCAAACTCTTCCCAGGTGGCACCAAATTCGTTGCCGGAAACCGACAATCCCACCGTCCACATGCCCGCGTTAAGCCCTTCGCTGATACCCGGCACGGCGTCATCCACCTTGATGCAGCGATGCACCGCGCTCACTCCCAGCTCAATTACGTTGGCCAGCGCCATCCAGGGACCGGGGCGACCACCAGCCTTGAGATCGTCGGTGGCGACCCAGTGATCCGGGCGGTAGCCGTGATCGGCCGCCGCCGGTACCAGCGCCTCCATCACCGGACGGGGATAACCGGAGCAGGAGCCGATTTTCATCCCCTGCCCCCGCAGAACGTCCAGCACCGGCAGCACACCGGGGATGGGGGCGGCAAAGCGGGTCACGGCGGCAATCTGCAGCGGCATAAAGGTGTGATAAATGTGGTCCACCTCGGCGTGGCTCATGGGGTGGCCAAAGCGAGCCTGCCAGCGCGCATCCACCGAGGGCAGACGGCCCAGCGCGGCGATATGATCCCACTTGCCAAGACCCATGGGCTGGCGCGCTTCGTCCAGGGTCACTGGAAAGTCATAGGCGCGGGCGAAGGCCTCGACGAAGATGGAGGTGGGGGCGAAGGAGCCAAAATCGACGACGGTGCCGGCCCAGTCGAGGATCAGCGCCTCCACGTCGGTGGTCGGGTGGATGGCAATCTGCAAGTCAGTCATGGTGGTGTTCCTGTTTCGGTGAAAGTGCGATCTCGCCGAGGGCGCGATCGAGAATGGTGATGGCGCGCACCAGATCGGCGCGGGTGATATTGAGTGGGGGCGAGAGCTGGATGACGTTGCCCTGGGAGACCTTGAAGCTGAGCCCCAGCTCCAGACAGCGGTAGAGCAGCCGCTCGGTGGCCTGGCTGTTGCGGGTGCGACTCTGGTGATCGACCACCAGATCGAGCGCCCAGAGCAAACCGATACCGCGCACCTGCCCGATCAGCGGGTGACGCTCAGCCAACTTGCCGAGCTCGGCCGCCATAAAGCGGCCATCCTCCTGCGCTTTTGCCAGCAACCCCTCTTCGCGGATGGTACTGATGGTAGCGAGCGCCGCCGCGCAGCCGATGGGGCTCTTCTCGTGGGTGTAGTGACCGAGCGAGATGGCCGCAGCCTGATTGAAACGGTCGCGGGTAATGAGCGCGGCAAACGGCACCACCCCGCCCCCCAGCCCCTTGCCCAGACAGATGATGTCGGGCTCGATGCCGAACTCTTCGAAGCTGAACCAGTGGCCGGTGCGCCCCAGGGCGTTGGGGATCTCGTCGACAATCAGCAGCACCTTGTGGCGATCGCAGATCTCCCGCACCCGCTGCCAGTAGGCTTTCGAGGGCACCTGCACATCGGTGTTGCGGATCGGCTCGGCGATAAAGGCACCGATCCCTCCCTCCTTCTCGATGACGTACTCCAGATAATCGGCGTAGTGCAGGTCATCCCCCTCCCCGCGATACCAGACGCCGCGATAACGGGTGGGCGGTGGGATGCGCTCCACGCCGGCCATCAGCGGGCCCATACCAGCGCGAAAACAGGCTTCACCGCCAACCGAGATGGCATCGAGAGAGGCGCCGTGAAAGGCATCCCAGAGGGATACCACCTTGCTGTTGCCGGTGATGAAACGGGCGAGCTTCAGGGCAATCCCCACCACCTCGCTGCCGCCGGGGGCGAACAGCACCCGGTTGAGATCGCCGGGGGCCAGCTCGGCCAGGGTGCGGGCACAGTCGATGGCAACCTGATGGGTGTAGCGGCGGGGTGCAAACGGCAGATCGGCGAGTTGCTGCTGCACCGCGGCCACCACCCTGGGGTGGCCGTGGCCCAGCTGATGGACGCTGTTGCCGTGAAAATCGAGGTAACGCTTGCCCGATACGCTGGTCAACCAGCTCCCCTGCGCCCCCTCGATCAAATCCAGACAGGGGGTGGAGAGTGCCTGATGGAGGAAGTAGCGGCTATCCTCCGCCAATCCCGCCTGCACCGCCTCGCTCTGGTCAGCCCACCAACGCGCCCGCCCCTCGCCAAGGTTGATATCCCCTTCGCTATCGGCGCGGCCGCTCCCGTGCAGCTTATGGTCATGCAAATCGCGGCCACGCAGATCACGACCCTGAGCCAGCATGCTGGTCATCGCGCGTCCCCTTGCCAGTAGCAGGCGCTGGCCATGGCGGCGAGCAGATCGCGCACCCGCCCAGGGGTCACGTCGCCGATATTGCCGATACGGAAGCAATCGGCCTGGGAGACCTTGCCCGGATAGATGACAAAGCCCTGCGCCTTGAGCCGCTGGTAGAAATCGGCGAAGCGGTAGTCAGGGTGGGCCGGAGAGTAGAAGGCGGTGATGATGGGAGATTGCCACTGTTCTGGCAGCAACGGCGCAAAGCCGAGGGCAGCCATCCCCGCCACCAGCGTGCGCTGATTCTCGCTGTAGCGCTGATGACGGGCTTCAATGCCCCCCTCCTCGTCCAGCTCGCGCAGCGCCTGGGCAAAGGCAAGCACGGTATGGGTGGGCGAGGTAAAGCGCCACTTGCCCCCTTGCTGCTCCATGGTCTGCCACTGGGCATGCAGGTCGAGGGAGACCGAGCGAGCACGACCGGCGCAGGCCGCCAGCGCGGCGCGGCGAGCGATGACAAAGCCAAAACCCGGCACCCCCTGAATGCACTTGTTGGCGGAACTGATCAGAAACTCGATGCCAAGGCGCCCCATGTCGATGGGAATACCGCCAAAGCTGCTCATGGCATCGACGATCAGGCGGATGCCGCGACGCTGGCAGAGCTCAGCCACCTCCTCAAGGGGGTTGAGCATGCCGGTGGTGGTCTCGCAATGCACCATGGCCAGATGGGTGATCTCGGGGTGGCGCGCCAGCATCGCCTCGATGGCGGCGGGTTCCGGGAGGGTTGTCTCGCCACAGTCGAGCTCATGGTGGCGCAAGCCAAGGCAGCGGGCCATCTCCCCCATGCGGGCACCGTAGGCGCCGTTGTTGATGATCAGCAGGCACTCATCGACACCTATCGCCGAGCCCAGCACGCTTTCCACCACATAGCTGCCACTCCCCTGCAGCAAGACGGCACTGTAGTCACTTTGATATTCCGGGCCAGTGGCGAGGCGCACCAGCTCGCGGCGGATGGGCTCTACCACGCCCTGGTTGTAGTCCGCATCCCAGGTACAGCTGTCTTGCAGCATGGCGGCGCGCACCGTGGCGGTGGTCGAGAGGGGGCCCGGGGTCAGCAGCAGGTAATCGACGGCGGCAGGGGCCACAGGAATATGGGTCATGACTTCGCTCCTTTTGGTATATACCAGAATGAGCGCATTGTGGGTAACTGCCCCGCCAAGATCAAAGGGGTGGGGCTACGTGCAACAAAAAATTCATTTTCAGCGCCGGGATCGCGATAATCTAGGAAGCCTGAACAGCAGGGGCGCTGCTGGTATCTACCAACGCATGTTGATGTTGCCGTGTAACGACCGGGCAGATAACCTGCCCTGTGCCCAGCCCATTGCCCAACTTATTGCAAAACCAGGGATTTTCATGAGCAAACCGCAATATCTGCAGATCAAGGATGCCCTCGCCAACCAGATCCTGGCAGGGGGTCTGGCCCCCAACGACAAGCTCCCCTCCGAGCGGCTGCTGGGGGAACTCTATGGCACCACCCGGGTTACCATTCGCGAGGCACTGGTTCAGCTGGAGGCCAACGGCCTTATCTATCGGGAGGATCGCCGCGGCTGGTTCGTCACCCCGCCACGCTTTCGCTTGAACCCCAGACGCACCTCCAACTTTCACCAGATAGTGCGGGAGCAAGGGGGTGAGCCGCACACCGAGCTGCTGGAGAAAAGCCGCCAGGCGGTGCCGCCCGCGTTGATGGCGCAACTGCAGCTCAAGCCGTTCGACAGCCTGTTTCTGCTAAAACGGCTGCGCTACGCCAACGGGCGCGCCATCTGCTACTGCGAGAACCACTGCCTGCCAGAGCGGGTCCCGGGCCTGCTCGAGCTGGATCTCAACGGCAGCCTGACCGAGATCTATCAGGCCCATTACGATCTTCACTACGCCCGCATGCAGGTGCGTTTCTTCCCCACCGCCCTGCCGGACGAGGTAGCCAAGGCGCTGGGGGCCACCGCTGGCCTACCCGCCCTGCGCCTCGAGCGGCTCAACTTCGATCAGCACGGCCGGGTGCTCGACTTCGATCTGGAGTACTGGCGCCACGACAGTCTGGAGATCGAGGTGGATACCCAGGATTAGTCACGGATAAATCAGGAACGGCAAAACGTCACGGGGCTGTCACGGTCACGTCATAAAGATCCCCTAGCCTCTCTTTCGACCAATCTGGTTTATACCAAACCAATTTAACTGGAGAAGAGGATGAAACAGGGAACCCATCTGCTGGCCGCCGCCGTGCTGGCTGCCATGACCGCCCCGGCACTGGCCGCGACCGATCTCACCGTCTACACCGCCTTCGAACCGGAGCAGCTCAATGAGCTGAAAACCGCGTTCGAACGCCAGCATCCGGACATCAACATCAAGTGGGTGCGTGACTCCACCGGCGTGGTCACCGCCCGCTTGCTGGCAGAAAAAGCGCAGCCCAAAGCGGATGTGGTATGGGGACTGGCCGCCACCAGCCTGATGCAGCTCGATCAGCAGCAGATGCTCAATGCCTATGCACCGAAAGGACTGGACAAGCTCGACAGCCGCTTTCGCGACAGCAAGGCCGAGCCGCACTGGATCGGTCTGGACGCCTTCTTCAGCGCCATCTGCTTCAACAAGGTAGAGGCGGAAAAACAGGGGATCCCGGCCCCCACCAGCTGGGCCGACCTCACCAAGCCCATCTACAAGGGCAAGGTGATCATGCCCAACCCCAGCTCCTCCGGCACCGGTTACCTGAGCG
Organism: Aeromonas sp. ZOR0001; assembly: GCF_000801015.1. NCBI lineage: Bacteria > Pseudomonadati > Pseudomonadota > Gammaproteobacteria > Aeromonadales > Aeromonadaceae > Aeromonas > Aeromonas sp. ZOR0001. Next base: position 10,059 of record NZ_JRJY01000107.1, read on the forward strand.
TTGCTGGCTGGCTGCAGACCATGGGCGAGCAGCAGGGCTGGCAATTCATGAACGGCCTGCACCAGAACATCGACCGTTACACCCACTCGGGCTCCGCCCCCTGCAAGCTGGCCGCCAGCGGCGAGACGGTGATCGGGATCTCCTTCGACTTCCCGGCTACCAGCCTCAAGGCCAAGGGTGCCCCCATCGAGGTGGTGTTCCCGAAAGAGGGTTCAGGCTGGGATATGGAAGCCGCCGCCATCATCAAGGGCACTCCCAAGCTGGAAGCCGCCAAACAGCTGCTCGACTTTGCCGCCACCGAACAGGCCAACGCCCTCTACAACAAGTCGTTCGCCGTGGTCGCCATCCCCGATGTAGCCCAACCGAGAGCAGGCTATCCGGCGGATATCAAAGGCCAGATGATCGACAACGACTTTAGCTGGGCAGCCCGCGAGCGTAACGCCATCCTGGCCCAGTGGAGCGCCAGCTTCGACGGCAAGACCGAAGCCAAACAGTAAGCGTGAAGGGCGGCGGTTTGTTCACGCCAGACACACCGCTGCCAATAAACTGCCAGTCGAAGGCCAACAGCTGTTGGCCTTCGCTTTTTGGTTTTAACTTCCCGAGTTTGCATTGCCTTCAATTTGCGATGCTTAGTCCATTCGCACAGTACCCAGCCACTTGCTGGCGACCCGATCTCATTTGACTGTCATCAAGCTGTCATCCCCCGATCACCTGACCGTCACACTTCATCCGCAAACTGGTATATACCAAATCAGTAGCGAGTCGAACCATGACCCAGCCCTATCTGGACATTCAACATCTCAACAAGCAGTTCGGTGCTTTTCAGGCCCTCAAGGGGATCTCTCTGACCATTGAGCCGGGGGAGTTTATCTGCTTTCTCGGCCCCTCCGGCTGCGGCAAAACCACCTTGCTCAGAGCCATCGCCGGGCTGGATCTGCCGGACAACGGCGAGATCTGGCAAGGGGGGCGCAATATCTCCCGCCTGCCGCCCCAGGAGCGCGACTTTGGCATCGTGTTTCAGTCCTATGCCCTCTTCCCCAACCTGACGGTGGCCCAGAACATCGCCTTCGGCCTTGAGAATCAGGGGTTGGCGCGGGATCTCATCAAGGAGCGAGTGGACCACTGGCTGGGGCTGGTGGATCTCACTGCCCAGTCCCACAAATACCCGAGCCAGATCTCCGGCGGCCAGCAGCAGCGGGTGGCGCTGGCCCGGGCGCTCGCCCTCTCCCCCGGCCTGCTGCTGCTGGACGAGCCGCTCAGCGCGCTGGATGCGCTGGTGCGCACCCATCTTCGCAGCGAGATCCGCGCCCTGCAGCAGCGCCTTGGCATCACCACCATCATGGTGACCCACGATCAGGAAGAGGCGCTGACCATGGCCGATCGCATCGTGGTGATGGAGGGCGGCCGCATCGTACAGGTGGGCACTCCGCAGGAGATCTACCACCAGCCTGCCAGCCGTTTCGTGGCAAGCTTTGTAGGCACCATGAACTTCCTCGACACCCTGGTGCTGAGCCCCAATCAGGTGCGCCTCAACGAACAACCGCTGACACTTGCCAACCAGGCGGCGGCCGGCAGCAAATTGCAGGTGGCGATCCGCCCCGAGGCAATCACCCTGAGTGCGCCGAGCGAGCCGTATCTTGGCCAACATGGCATTGAAGCAACCATCGATCAGGTGGAGTTTCTCGGCGCCGCCCAGCGCCTGATCTGCACCGCCGACACCTATCTGGGCCCGCAGCAAATTTTGGTGGAGCGCCCGACCCACGAGCTGCCCCACCACGAACAGGGTGGCTGGCGCAGCGGCATGCGCTGCTCGCTGCACTGGCCCGCCGGGGCGATGCAACTGTTTGAAGGAGAGCGCCCATGACTGCCCCCTTTGCGACCTCCTCCCTGCTGCCACCAGCGACAGCCCGCCAAGACGCCCGCTGGCAGCGGCTCTGTCGCGGCTGGAGCCGGGATCAGCTGCTGCAACTGATCTTGCTGGTGCTCGGTATCGCCCTGCTGGTGGGGGGCCTCTTGCTGCCACTGCTCACCATGTTGCAAAAGAGCCTGCAGGATGAGAACGGCCTCTGGGTGGGCCTTGCCAACTTCAGCGCCTACTTCGACTCCCCTCATCTGGGGCGCACCATAGGCAACACCCTCTGGCTCGGGGTGTTGATCACCACGCTGGTGGTGACCATCGCCTTTGGCTACGCCTATGCCCTCACCCGCACCTGCATGCCGGGCAAGCCCCTGTTTCGCCTCATCGGTTTGATCCCGCTGTTGATGCCCTCCCTGCTGCCCGCCATCAGTCTGGTCTACTGGTTTGGCAATCAGGGGATCGCCAAGGGGCTGCTCGGCGGCGAGAGCATCTACGGCCCCATCGGCATCGTCATCGGTCTTGGCTTCTGGTGCTTCCCCCACGCCCTGATGATCCTTATCACGGCGCTCAGTCAGAGCGATGCCCGCCTCTATGAAGCCTCCCGGGTGCTGGGCAGCAGCGGCTGGCGCAACTTTGTCACCGTCACCCTGCCGACCGCCCGTTATGGCCTGCTCAGCGCCGCCATCGCCGTCTTCACCCTTACCATCTGCGACTTCGGAGTTGCCAAGGTGATTGGCGGCCAGTACAGCGTGCTGGCTACCGACATCTACCGGCAGGTGATCGGGATGCAGAACTTCTCACTCGGCGCCGTTGCCAGCGTTACCCTGCTGCTGCCGGCACTGTTGAGCTTTGCACTCGAGCACAGAGTGCGCAGCAAGATGCAGGAGCAGAGCAGCGCCAAGGCGGTGCCCTATCAGCCCAAACCCCATCGGCTGCGGGATCTGCTGGCGCTCGGCTGGTGCACGCTCTGGGCCCTGCTGTTTCTGGCGCTGGTGGGGATGGCCGTTTACGGCTCCCTGGTGCAGTTCTGGCCCTACAACCTCGGGCTGACGCTGGATCACTACGCCTTTGACAGCAACAGCGTCTATGGCTGGCAACCCTTTACCAACACCTTGCAGCTGGGCCTCTATACCGCGCTGATCGGCACCGTGCTGGTGATGGTGCTGGCCTGGGCGCAGGAGAAGGGACGCCACTTCGCGCCGCTGTGCCAGCTGCTGCATCTGCTCGCCATGCTGTCGCTGGCGGTGCCCGGCATGGTGCTGGGGCTGGGTTACATCTTCTTTTTCAACGGCAATCCGCTCTTTGGCAGCCTATACGGCACCCTGCCACTAATGGTGCTCTCCTGCGTCATCCACTACTACACGGTGGGCCATATGACAGCGCTGACCAGCCTCAAGCAGTTGCCCAAGGAGTTGGAGCTGGTGGCCATCTCATTGCGCATTCCGCTCTGGAAGGCGTTCTGGCGAGTCACCCTGCCCGCCTCCCTGCCCGCACTGCTGGAGATCTTCATTTACCTGTTCGTCAACGCCATGACCACCACCTCGGCGGTGATCTTCCTCTATTCGAGCGACAGCGTGCTCGCCTCCATCGCCGTGCTCAACATGGAGGATTCCGGCGATACCGCCGCGGCCGCCGCCATGGCCACCCTGATCCTGCTGGCCGCCGCCACCGTCAAGCTGCTCCAGCTCTTTTTGAGCCGCGCCCTGCTGGATCGCACCCAGCGCTGGCGCCACCAATAACCTTGTCGAGGAGTCATCATGTCCACCCTCCCCTTCTGGCTGGCCGAAGCGCTCGCCGCCGAACAACCCGCGCCTCCCAAGCCACTTCACGGCCACCACGAGGTCGATGTCTGCATCGTCGGTGGCGGCTTTACCGGGCTGTGGAGCGCCATCGCCCTTAAACAGGCCGAGCCCCACCTGCACGTCATAGTGCTGGAAAAAGATCGCTGCGGCAGCGGCGCCTCCGGGCGCAACGGCGGCTGCCTGCTCACCTGGTCGGCGAAGTATTTGACGTTAAGGCGCCTCTTTGGCGAGCAGCAGGCCGCCTGGCTGGTGCAAAGATCCGAGCAGGCGGTACACGAGATCGCCCACTTCTGCGAAACGCACAACATAGAGGCAGAGCTGAGGGTCGAGGGCACCTGCTACACCGCCACCAGCGAGGCCCAGCGCGGCCTGATGGAGCCGGTCTTGCAGGAACTAAAGCGCGCAGACCTTAACCAGTGGCAGGCTATTGAAGAGGGTGAACTGGCGAGCCAGTGCGGTTCCCACGTTCATCTGGAGGGGCTCTACAGCCCCCACGCGGGCTCGGTGCAACCGGCGCTCTTGGTACGCGGCCTGCTGCGGGTAGCGCGGGAACTGGGGATCGAGGTCTATGAGCACTCCCCCATGCAGCGCCTTGAGGCGGGCCAGCCAGCGCGGGTGCAAACACCGCAGGGTGAGGTACGTGCCCGCAAGGTGGTGCTGGCCCTCAACAGCGCCATGGTGCAGCACTTTCGCGAGTTTCGCCGCAGCATAGTGCTGGTCTCCTCCGATATGGTGATAACCGACCCCGCGCCGGATGCACTGGCCGCCCAGCAGCTTGAGCACGGCCGCAGCGTGGTGGATGGCCGCACCTTTGTGCATTACTACCGCTCCACCCCGCAAGGGCGGCTGATGCTGGGCAAGGGGGGCAACACCTTCGCCTTTGCCAACCGCCATCTGGCCGAGTTTGATGCGCCGAGCCGTTATCTTGCCCCCCTTACCCGCACCCTGCGCCGCTTCTTTCCGGCGCTCAAAGAGGTGCCCATCGCCGCCAGCTGGTGCGGCGCCTCCGACCGCTCGGTAGATGGCCTCCCCTTCTTCGGCCACTGGCGAGGGCAGCCCAATATCGTCTATGGCCTCGGCTACTCTGGCAACGGAGTGGCACAAAGCTGGATCGGCGGCCAGATCCTGGCGGCTTTGGTGAGAGATGAAGTGCGGGAGGAGGATAAACCCTGGCGTGAATGCTCGCTGGTCAGCGGCCCGCGCGGCTATTTTCCGCCAGAGCCATTCCGCTGGCTGGGTGCCATGGCGGTACGCAATGCCATCCGGCGCAAGGAGCGGGCGGAAGATGATAACCGCCCGGTGGCCTGGTATGACAAACAGCTGGCCAAACTTGCCGATGCGGCGGGCAAGGCGGATAAATAGTTCGGCGATAGAGGGCAACCATTTCCCATACTGTTTCGCCCCACACCCTATTTCTTGAAACTGCCGACCCGAGGGTCGGCTTTTTTACAGGTGAAATCTGAGGGGGCATTATCGCCAAGCGTGATCAGCTGATTGACCCCAGCGGCGGCAGGATTGAGATAACGTGACTTGTAGGTTGGCGCAGAGCGTAGCGAAGCCCAACAAGCGAGCATGATTACGCCAATCAGAGCGGAATAAACAAGGATGTGGCTAAGCCATAAAACTGATTGACAAGCATCTTTCACGGTAAACGTTGGGCTTCACTTCGTTCAGCACCAACCTACCATATTTAGCCCAGCATACGAGATACCTAAGTTTAATTTCAACGTGTTATCGGCGTTGATGTTATCAGGCCTTGAGCATGCCATTTTGCAATAACATACTCATAGAACTCATTATTTTTTTGAGCGCCACATATTGAGGCCAACTCTTGCCCAGCTTGTGTTAATAACGCCTTGCCAACTTGTATCTTATTGTCCTTACCATTATTAAATTCAATTAGCACCGGAGTTCCAAAATAGAATACCTGAACCAACTTACCAAAACCAATCTTGTTATATTCAGACACTGACTCAAATGAAATAAGTCCAATCGCATCCAAGTGCTTTAATGTGCTAAAATTAATACCATTCTTAGTAAAAATCTCATCTTTAGGTTCAAAAATCATTGGAACAATATCACCCATAAACCAGCAATACTGACAAAATGAAGTGAATAGACGAGCATCTTTTTTGTCCATTGATGCAACAAAATCAATAGTGCGCTTCGAAAAAGTACCGGGATTTGTCGCTTCACCAGATAACAATCTAGACCATAGAGACTGCATCTCTTTGTCTGAAACTGTATCACATTGTTTGAAAAAATGAGCTATCCAATCTTCTTCAAGCTCTTCTACTCTTGCATCATTATCCAATGCTATAGCAGCTTGACCTGTTATAGCCTCTATATTTTCTTGTTTTCTAGCTTCTTGCTGTACGAGCCGATCGATGGCCCTTTGCTGAATATCATTTAACTCGATAGATGCTAACGCCTTTATTTTATCTGCCTCAGCTTCGGCCTCAGCCTTCTTCCTTATTCTTCTCGGCTCATAAAGAACACCCACAGCGTTAGATATTTTCTCGATAAGAACAGTTGCAGGTTTAGAGATATCGCCAAAATTAATTAATGCCCCACCATCTGACATTTTACCTCCTACTAAAATCTCTGAGAGATTACACTTTTATCAATTTTGATCCATTTTGCACTGGAACTACATTAAGAACAAGTTGTATATCATGGCCATCATTTTGAAGCTCATGAGTATGAAAAGCGGATCATATTCGAATTTTCATGAACAAGATAAGTAAAAGGTCACCATAAAAAAGCCGCCCATTAGGCGGCATTTTTATTAGAGATAACGGGCTAACAGAAATTACCAGCCGGTCACTTCGCGCAGGGCCTTGCCGATATCGGCCAGGGAGCGGACGGTTTTCACGCCAGCATCTTCCAGCGCGGCAAACTTCTCGGCGGCAGTACCCTTGCCACCGGAGATGATGGCGCCAGCGTGGCCCATCCGCTTGCCGGGAGGGGCAGTAACACCCGCGATATAGGAGACCACCGGCTTGGTGACGTGGGCCTTGATATAGGCAGCCGCGTCCTCCTCGGCGTTGCCGCCGATCTCGCCGATCATCACGATCGCTTCGGTCTGCGGGTCGTTCTGGAACATCTCCAGAATGTCGATAAAGTTGGAGCCCGGGATGGGGTCGCCACCGATACCGACACAGGTGGACTGGCCAAAGCCCTCGTCAGTGGTCTGCTTGACCGCTTCGTAGGTCAGGGTGCCGGAGCGGGAGACGATACCCACCTTGCCCGGCTTGTGAATGTGGCCCGGCATGATGCCGATCTTGCACTCACCCGGGGTGATCACGCCCGGGCAGTTGGGGCCGATCATCCGCACGCAGGTCTCTTGCAGCTTCACTTTGACGTCCAGCATATCCAGCGTCGGGATGCCTTCGGTGATGGTGACGATGAGCTTGATGCCCGCGTCAATCGCTTCCAGGATGGCATCCTTGCAGAACGGTGCCGGCACATAGATGACGGAGGCGGTGGCGCCGGTCGCTTCGACCGCGTCACGGACGGTGTTGAACAGCGGCAGGCCCAGATGGGTGGTGCCACCCTTGCCCGGGGAGACGCCGCCCACCAGCTGGGTGCCGTAGGAGAGCGCCTGCTCGGAGTGGAAAGTACCCTGACCGCCGGTAAAGCCCTGGCAGATGACTCGGGTGTCCTTGTTGATCAGTACGCTCATCAGTTGGCCTCCGCTGCTTTGACGACTTGCTGCGCGGCATCGGTCAGACTCTTGGCCGCAATGATGTTGAGGCCGCTCTCGGCCAGCTTGATACCACCCAGCTCGGCGTTGTTGCCTTCCAGACGGACCACCACGGGCACCTTGACCCCCACTTCCTTGACCGCACCGATAATGCCTTCCGCGATCATGTCGCAGCGCACGATGCCGCCAAAGATGTTGACCAGCACCGCTTTGACGTTGCTGTCGGAGAGGATGATCTTGAACGCCTCGGTTACGCGCTCCTTGGTGGCGCCGCCGCCGACGTCAAGGAAGTTGGCCGGCTTGCCGCCGTGCAGGTTGACGATATCCATGGTGCCCATGGCCAGACCCGCGCCGTTGACCATGCAGCCGATGTTGCCATCGAGGGCCACATAGTTCAGCTCCCACTGGGCAGCGTGCGCTTCGCGGGGATCATCTTGTGACGGGTCGTGCATCTCGCGCAGCTTGGGTTGACGATACAGGGCGTTGGCGTCGATGTTGATCTTGCCATCCAGGCAGTGCAGGTTGCCCTGGGCGGTGATCACCAGCGGGTTGATCTCCAGCAGCGCGAAATCGCAATCCAGGAACATCTGGCCCAGACCCATGAAGATCTTGGTGAACTGTTTGATCTGATCGCCGACCAGACCCAGTTTGAAGGCCAGTTCGCGGGCCTGATAAGCCTGCGGACCCACCAACGGATCGATAGCCGCCTTGTGGATCAGATGGGGGGTTTCGTGGGCGATCTTCTCGATATCCACGCCACCTTCGGTCGAGGCCATGAAGACTACGCGGCGCGAACCACGGTCAACTACGGCGCCCAGGTAGAGCTCTTTGGCGATGTCGGTGCAAGATTCCACCAGGATCTTGGTGACCGGTTGGCCGTTGGCGTCGGTCTGGTAGGTCACCAGATTTTTACCAAGCCAGTTCTGGGCAAAAGCACGGATCTCATCCTTGCTCTTGGCCACTTTCACGCCGCCCGCTTTACCGCGGCCACCGGCGTGTACCTGGCATTTGACGACCCAGGTATTGCCGCCAATCTTGTCGGCCGCTTCGGCCGCTTCTTGTGGGGTAGCACAGGCATAACCTTCGGAGACCGGCAGGCCATACTCGGCAAACAGCTGTTTTGCCTGATATTCATGCAGATTCATAGATGCTCTATCCGTGTTGTAGGTATTTCCGTCCGGGGCTGGTGTTTCTCAATCCCCTGTGAATGGGGGCCTAGGCGGCCCCTCGTTATCTTTCAATCGCTCGGGTATTACTCAAACGTCCAGCAGCACACTCAGCTCGGGGCGCAAACCCCTTGCCCGGGTGCCACAGGCTTAGACGTCCAGCAACAGACGGGTCGGGTCTTCCAGCAGCTCTTTGACGGAGACCAGGAAGCCTACCGATTCGCGTCCGTCGATGAGACGGTGATCGTAGGAGAGCGCCAGATACATCATCGGCAGGATCTCGACCTTGCCGTCAACGGCCATCGGGCGATCCTGGATCTTGTGCATGCCCAGAATGGCGCTCTGGGGCGGGTTGATGATCGGGGTAGACATCAGGGAGCCGAACACGCCACCGTTGGTGATGGTGAAGTTGCCGCCAGTCAGTTCATCCACTGTCAGCTTGCCGTCACGGCCCTTGCCCGCCAGATCCTTGATGGCCTTCTCGATGTCCGCCAGGCTCATGTTGTCGCAGTCGCGCAGCACCGGCGTCACCAGACCACGGGGGGTAGAGACGGCGATGCTGACGTCGAAGTAGTTGTGGTAAACCACGTCATCACCATCGAGCGCCGCGTTCACTTCCGGATAACGCTTGAGGGACTCCACTACCGCCTTCACGTAGAAGGACATAAAGCCGAGCTTGATGCCGTGCTTCTTCTCGAAGATCTCGCCGTACTGCTTGCGCAGATCCATGATGGGCTTCATGTTGACCTCGTTGAAGGTGGTCAGCATGGCGGTGGTGTTTTTCGCTTCCAGCAGACGCTCGGCAATGCGCTTGCGCAGACGGGTCATCGGTACCCGCTTGTCGGTGCGACCACCCAGCGGGGCAACCTTGGCTGCCGGGGCTGCAGTTGCGATCGGTGCGGCTGCCGCAGGCTGGCTCTTGGCCTTGATGAAGGCTTCCACATCATCCTTGGTGATGCGACCGCCCTTGCCGGTACCGGTCAGCTTGGTCACGTCGATGTCGTGCTCGCCAATCAGGCGGCGCACCGAGGGGCTCAAACCATCGGCACCATCATCGGCAACCGCTTCAGCGGGTTTCTCTTTGGTCTCTTCACCGGCCACCGGAGCGGCGGTGAGGATGGCAATCAGTTGACGGGACAACACAGTCGCCCCTTCCCCTTGCAGAATATCCCCCAGCACACCGGCTTGCGGTGCCGGCACTTCCAGCACCACCTTGTCGGTCTCGATGTCGACCAGCACTTCGTCACGGGCGACCAGATCGCCCGGTTTTTTGTGCCAGGTGGCGATAGTGGCATCGGCCACTGATTCCGGCAGGTCCGGTACCTTGATTTCGATAGTCATCCAATCAGTTCCTTTTTACTTCTATGCCAGAGGCTTTACAGGGTAAGGGCATCTTCCACCAAGGCTTTTTGCTGCTTGGCGTGGACAGACATGTAACCGACGGCCGGTGAGGCTGACGCGGGGCGACCGGCATAACGCAGGGTGGCTCCGGCTGGCAGCACGCCATCGTAGTGGTGACGGGTGCAGTACCAGGCGCCCTGGTTTTGCGGCTCTTCCTGACACCAGACAAAATCGGTGACGTGGCTGTAATCGGCCAGAATGGCGCGCACTTCCTCTTCCGGGAAGGGGTAGAGCTGCTCAATTCGCACCAGTGCCACATCTTGCTGCTCGGCCTTGCGACGGGCTTCGAGCAGGTCGTAGTAGACCTTGCCGGAACAGAAGACCACCCGCTTGACCACTTTCGGATCCAGCGCATCGATCTCGCCAATGGCGTTCTGGAAGGTACCTTCCGCCAGCTCTTCGAGCTTGCTCACCGCCAGCGGGTGGCGCAGCAGGGATTTGGGCGTCATCACGATGAGCGGACGGCGCATCGGGCGCACTACCTGACGGCGCAGCATATGGAACACCTGCGCCGGGGTAGAGGGCACGCACACCTGCATGTTGTGCTGGGCGCACATCTGCAGATAACGCTCCAGACGGGCGGAGGAGTGCTCCGGGCCCTGCCCCTCGTAACCGTGCGGCAGCAACATGGTCAGGCCGCACATCCGGCCCCACTTCTGCTCACCGGAGGAGAGGAACTGATCCACCACTACCTGGGCACAGTTGGCGAAATCGCCGAACTGGGCTTCCCAGATGGTGAGGCCAGCCGGCTCGGCGCTGGCGTAACCATATTCAAAGGCCAGTACCGCGTTCTCGGTCAGCACAGAGTCATACACCTCGAACGGGCCTTGCTCGTCGTGCAGGTTGCACAGCGGGGTGTAGGTGCTGGCATCAGTCTGGCTGTGCAGCACCGCGTGGCGGTGGAAGAAGGTGCCACGGCCGGAGTCTTCACCGGTAAAGCGGATGCGGGACCCCTTGTCCACCAGAGTGGCGTAGGCCAGGGTCTCGGCAAAGCCCCAATCCACCAGCTTCTCACCAGCGGCCATCAGACGGCGGTCTTCGTAAATCTTCTCGACCTGACGCTGCAGCACGTGGGTCGCCGGATACTGGCTCACCCGCTCGCCGAGGCTCTTGAGGTGATCCATTGGCACGGCACTCTCATAGGCCATGTTCCAGTCGTGGCCCAGATACGGCGTCCAGTCGACAGAGTGCAGCTCCATCGGCCGCCACTCCTTGCTCACCCGCTCACCGCGATCCAGCGCTTCACGATACTCGTTGACCAGTTCGGTCGCCCGCTCCTGAGCGAGGCTCCCCTCGGCCACCAGCTGATCGGCGTAGATCTTGCGCGGGGTCGGGTGCTGCTTGATCTTCTGGTACATCAGCGGCTGGGTCGCGCTCGGCTCGTCCGCTTCGTTGTGACCGTGACGACGGTAGCAGACCAGTTCGATCACCACGTCGCGTTTGAAGGTGTTGCGGTAATCCAAGGCAATCTGGGTCACCAGCACCACGGCTTCCGGATCATCCCCGTTGACGTGCAGCACCGGCGCCTGCACCGCCTTGGCGATGTCGGTGCAATATTCGGTGGAGCGCAGGTCACGGATATAGGAGGTGGTGAAACCAACCTGGTTGTTGATGACGATGCGCACCGTCCCGCCGACACCATAGGCACGGGTCTGGGACATGTTGAAGGTCTCGGCCACCACGCCCTGACCGGCCATGGCCGAGTCACCGTGAATGGTGATGGGCAACACGCTGGAGCCATCCTTGTCACCGCGACGATCCATACGGGCACGGACCGAGCCGATGACCACAGGGTTGACGATCTCGAGGTGAGAGGGGTTGAACGCCAGCGCCAGGTGGACGTTGCCACCCGGGGTGGCGAAGTCGGAGGAGAAGCCCATGTGGTACTTCACATCACCGGTACCCCAGGATTCGCCATGCTTGCCGGCAAACTCGTCGAACAGATCCTGAGCGCGCTTGCCCAGCACGTTGATCAGCACGTTGAGGCGACCGCGGTGGGCCATACCGATAACGGCCTCTTTGCAGCCCTGCTCACCGGCGCGACGGATCAGCTCCTTGAGCATAGGGATCATGGCGTCGCCACCTTCCAGCGAGAAGCGCTTGGCTCCCGGGAACTTGGCACCCAGATATTTCTCCAGCCCTTCGGCGGCGGTCAGGCTCTCGAGGAAACGGGTCTTCTCTTCGAGGGTGTAGCTCCCCTTCCCTTCAATGGATTCGAGACGCTGTTGCAGCCAGCGCTTCTCTTCCGTGGAGGTGAGGTGCATGTAGTCGGCGCCGATGGAGCCGCAATAGGTCTTCTTCAGCGAGGCGTAGAGGTCGGAGAGCACCATGGTCTCGCGACCGATGGCGTAGGAGCCCACATTGAAGGTGGCCTCCATATCTGCGCCCTGCAGGTTGTGGAACGCAGGATCCAGTTCGGCAACGGTTTCACGCTGCCACAGGCCCAGCGGGTCCAGATTGGCATTCTGGTGACCACGGAAACGGAAGGCGTTGATCAGCTGCAATACCCGCACCTGCTTGGCATCCACTTGCGGATCGGAGACGGGGGCACTGTAGCGAGAGGGATCCTTGGCCAGACGACGGAAATAATCGCGGACCTGGGAGTGGGGTTGTTCAACCGCATGGCCATTGACCTGGGGCAGCTCGCTAAACAGGCTGCGCCACTCGTCGGACACGGAGTCAGGATTTTCCAGGAAGGATTCGTACAAATCCTCGATATAGCTTGCATTCGCACCAGCCAGGTGAGATGACTCCAACCAGGCCTTCATCACGCCGTTATGCATTTCTATCCCTTGTACTTCTTGTTACTGCTGCGCAGCTTGTAGGGGTCAAATAGCCATCCTGCCACGGGTGGGATGGCTATCCAGAGGTCGGGCCAGCACCTGGCCGGCCCTGATACTAAACAGCCCGATTGAGCAACATCGACTTGATCTGACCAATCGCCTTGGTCGGGTTCAAGCCTTTCGGACAGACGTTCACGCAGTTCATGATGCCATGGCAGCGGAACATGCTGAATGCGTCGTCCAGATTCCCCAGTCGTTCGGTGGTCGCGGTGTCGCGGCTGTCAGCCAGCCAGCGGTAGGCGGCGAGCAGCCCGGCCGGACCGATGAACTTGTCGGGATTCCACCAGAAGGAGGGGCACGAAGTGGAGCAGCAGGCACAGAGAATGCACTCGTACAGGCCGTCAAGCTTGGCGCGCTCTTCGGGGGATTGCAGGTGCTCACGCACCGGCGGCAACTTGTCATCATTGATGAGGAAGGGTTTGACCTTCTCCCACTGGGTGTAGAACTGGGTCATGTCGATCACCAGATCACGGATCACCGGCAGGCCGGGCAAGGGGCGGATAACGACGTTATTGCCCTTCTTCAGCAGGTCGGAGAGCGGGGTGATACAGGCAAGACCGTTCTTGCCATTCATGTTGAGACCGTCTGATCCACAGACCCCTTCGCGGCAAGAGCGGCGGAAGGCGAGCGTGGGATCCAGCTCTTTCAACTGGATCAGTGCGTCGAGCACCATCATGTCGGAACCTTCAGGAATATCAAGACGATATTCCTTCATATGGGGGACGTTATCAACATCCGGATTGTATCTGTAGACAGAGAATGTGACGTTCATAGGGCTGGCTCCGCAATCAGTAAGTCCGGACCTTGGGCGGGAACGCCTCACGGGTCTTGGGTGACATGTTGACAGCGCGACGGGTCATGGACTCGGTGTCCGGATGATAGAGGCTGTGGCACAGCCAGTTCTCATCGTCGCGATCCGGGAAGTCGAAGCGGCAGTGAGCACCGCGACTCTCGGTACGGAAGTTGGCGGCAACCGCCGTGGCAAACGCCGTCTCCATCAGGTTGTCCAGCTCCAGGCACTCGATGCGCTGGGTGTTGAACTCTTTGGAGGTGTCATCCAGACGGGCTGACTTGAGGCGTTCGCGGATAACCTTGAGCTCGGCCAACCCTTCTGCCATCGCCGCACCTTCGCGGAATACGGAGAAGTTGTTCTGCATGCAGCGCTGCAGGTCTTTGCGGATCTGCACCGGGTCTTCACCGTCACGGCAATTTTCCCAGCGGTTGAAGCGTGCCAGTGCGGCATCCAGATCCGACTCGGAAGCATCGCGGCCGTGATCCATCTCGCCCAGGGTGTTGACCAGATGCATGCCGGCCGCGCGGCCGAAGACCACCAGATCCAGCAGGGAGTTGCCACCCAAACGGTTGGCACCGTGTACGGAGACGCAGGCAATCTCGCCCACCGCAAACAGACCGACTACCGGCACATCGTTGCCGTTCTTGTCCTGAGTCAGGCACTGGCCATTCACGTTGGTCGGCACGCCGCCCATCATGTAGTGGCAGGTCGGGATGATCGGGATCGGCTCTTTGACCGGATCCACGTGGGCGAAGGTGCGGGAGAGTTCGCAGATCCCCGGCAGACGGGATTCCAGCACCTCTTTGCCGAGGTGATCCAGCTTCAGCTTGATGTGCGGGCCCCAGGGACCATCGCAGCCACGGCCTTCACGGATCTCGATCATGATGGAGCGGGCCACCACGTCGCGACCGGCCAAGTCCTTGGCGTTTGGCGCGTAACGCTCCATGAAGCGCTCGCCATCTTTATTGAGCAGATAGCCGCCTTCACCACGACAGCCCTCAGTTACCAGCACCCCTGCCCCGGCGATGCCGGTCGGGTGGAACTGCCACATCTCCATGTCCTGCACGCCGACGCCGGCACGCAGCGCCATGCCGACACCGTCACCTGTGTTGATGTGGGCATTGGTGGTGGACTGGTAGATACGACCGGCACCGCCAGTCGCCAGCACGGTAGCCTTGGCCTTGAAGTAGACCACTTCACCGCTCTCCATATCGATGGCGGTACAACCCACCACATGGCCATCCTGGTTTTTCACCAGATCCAGCGCATACCACTCGGAGAAGACGGTGGTCTTGTTCTTGACGTTCTGCTGATAGAGGGTGTGCAGCAAGGCGTGACCGGTACGGTCGGCCGCAGCGGCAGTACGGGCAGCCTGCTCGCCACCGAAATTCTTGGACTGACCACCAAACGGACGCTGGTAGACAGACCCGTTGTCGAAACGGGAGAAGGGCAGCCCCATGTTCTCCAGCTCATAGATAGCCTCGGGGCCGGTTTTGCACATGTACTCGATGGCTTCCTGATCACCGATGTAATCGGAACCTTTTACCGTGTCATACATGTGCCACTGCCAGTTGTCATCGTGGGCATTGCCCAGCGCAACCGTGATCCCGCCCTGGGCGGAGACAGTGTGAGAACGGGTTGGAAAAACCTTGGACAACAGAGCGCAGCTCTTGCCGGACTGGGCAATCTGCAGCGCGGCGCGCATACCGGCACCACCGGCACCAATCACCACCGCATCAAATTCACGAGTTGGAATAGTCACCTTACACACCCCACAGCACGACGAAACCCGTCATCAGATAGACAAACAGCACCACGACCAGGGCAAATTGCAGCGCCCCGCGCAGCCCTACCGGCTTGATATAGTCAGTCAGCACCTGCCACAGACCAATCCAGGCGTGGATCAGTACGCAGAGCAGGGTCAACAGGGTGAATACCTTGGTGAATGTTTTGGCGAAGAAGCCTGCCCACACCTCGTAGGTGATGTCGTTGAACGCGACAAAGCCCACCAGATAGAGGACATAACAGGTCATGATGAGGGCGGTGGCGCGGATCAGGATGTAATCGTGAACGCCGCTGCGCCCGAAGGTTGCAGAATTGGTTACCATACAAGCACTCCCGCCAATACAGCCAGGATCGCGGTGATCACGAAGGCCACGCGGGCGCTCTGATTGCCGGATTCCAGCTCTTCCCAATAGCCCATATCCATGACCAGATGACGCAAGCCGCCCACAATGTGGTATGCCAGCGCAGTCAGGATCCCCCACAGCACGAGTTTGACCAGGAAGTTGTCCATGATGGCAACCACGGTTGCAAACCCTTCGGGAGAGGCGAGTGAAGTACCAAGCATCCACAGCAAGATGCCCAGTGCAACAAAGGTAATGACCCCTGAAACACGGTGCAGGATGGATGCAATGGCAGTGACAGGAAAGCTGATCGTCTGTAGGTCGAGGTTGACCGGTCTCTGTTTGTTTTTCACGCTTGCCCACTCAGCTCCATTGAGCACGTTAGTTATTGTTTTAACTCACACTTGAGGGCACGGAATGGTGATTGTTGGTTTTTTGTTACCAAAACACTCTGAAAAAGCCAAAACGCGAGTTTTCGGTTTCACATCAGGCTTTGCCAAAGCGTTTCAAACACCCGCAGCCATGACCCACGTGGCGCAGTATATCGGCGGCCTTAACCGAAGACAATCAATTAGCTACAAAGAAAACACAAAACCGCAAACTCGATCGCATATTTAATTTAACATTTCATTAATGCCATTAATGGGGTTCCAGCAAAATTGACATTGATAAGGAACTCTGTTTCAAATAAGGCGCTCCAGCCACTTCGGTATGGGTAACAACCTTTGCCAGCGTCATAAAAGTCGTAATAGAGTAGGACTGGAACCAAATTATAAAGAGCAAAGGAGACGTGCTATGGCTGATAAGATAGCCACCCTACACCTGCCCGGAAAAGATCCGGTCGAACTGCCGATCCTCTCCGGCACCATCGGCCCGGATGTCATCGATGTCAGAAAATTGGGATCACAGGGGTATTTCACCTTTGACCCCGGTTTTATGGCCACCGGTTCTTGCAAATCTGCCATTACCTACATTGACGGGGATCAGGGTGTCTTGCTGCACCGTGGTTACCCCATCGCCCAGTTGGCCACCCAGGCCACCTATCTGGAAGTCTGCTATATCCTGCTGTACGGCGAAGCGCCGACCAAGGCCCAATATGCCGAATTCGAACGCCTGGTCACTCGCCACACCATGGTGCACGAGCAGATCGCCTTCTTCTTCCGCGGCTTCCGTCGCGACTCCCACCCCATGGCCATCATGTGCGGTGTAGTCAGCGCCCTCTCCGCCTTCTATCACGATGCCCTCGACATCAATAATGAGCAGCATCGCGAGATCTGTGCCTTCCGTCTGCTCTCCAAGATGCCGACTCTGGCCGCCATGTGTTACAAGTACTCCATCGGCCAGCCGTTCATGCAGCCGCGTAACGCCCTCTCCTATGCCGGTAACTTCCTGCACATGATGTTTGGCGTGCCGACCGAAGAGTACAAAGTCAACCCCATCGTTGAACGCGCCATGGATCGTATCTTTACCCTCCATGCGGATCACGAGCAGAACGCCTCAACCTCCACCGTTCGTCTGGCTGGATCCTCCGGTGCCAACCCATTCGCCTGTATCGCCGCGGGGATCGCCTCCCTGTGGGGACCGGCCCACGGTGGTGCCAACGAAGCCTGCCTGCGCATGCTGGAAGAGATCGGCTCGGTGGATCGCATCCCCGAGTACATCGCCAAGGCCAAGGACAAGAATGATCCGTTCCGTCTGATGGGCTTTGGTCACCGCGTCTACAAGAACCACGACCCCCGTGCCACTGTGATGCGCGAAACCTGCCACGAAGTACTGACCGAGCTGCAGATCAAGGATCCGCTGCTGGACGTGGCCATGGAGCTGGAGCGTATTGCGCTCTCCGACCCCTACTTCGTCGAGAAGAAACTCTACCCGAACGTGGACTTCTACTCCGGCATCATCATGAAAGCGATCGGCATCCCGATGAGCATGTTCACCGTGATCTTCGCCATCTCCCGCACCATTGGCTGGATTGCCCACTGGAACGAGTTCCACTCAGACCCGGACAGCAAGATTGGTCGTCCACGCCAGCTCTACGTGGGTCACCCGTTGCGCGAGTTCACTCCGCTCGAGCAGCGCTAACCACTGCGTTGATATGGATTGTTACAAAGGCGGTCATTGACCGCCTTTTTGTTTGCCGCTCTAATGCCCCCTTTCGCGTTGAAGGAGTCCATCATGAAACCACTGTTTATCAGCGCAGCCTTGCTGCTGACCGCCTGCCAGAGCCCCCCCGCCCCGTCACAGGGAGAGACCCTCTATATCAACAGCCAGTTGGTCGATTGCGTCGGAGTTGGCCCGATGCAGTGCATGCAGGTTCGCAGTGATGAGCAGCAGCCCTGGACGCTGTTCTACCAGGATATTGAAGGCTTCCAGTTCGAGCCGGGTTACCGGTATCAGCTCACTGTCAGCAAGGAGCAGCTCACCGATGTGCCGGCCGATGCCCCCTCCCTGCGCTATCAGCTGATCAAGGTGGTGAACAAGGTCGCCAGCAAGTAACAAACACGATCAAAAAACGGGGGATGGCTGATGCCATCCCCCGTTGGTTTATGGGTACTGCGCCTCATCAGGCACGATCAGGTCGGCGCCAGCGCCATATGCAGCAGCGGATAGGGCTTGCCCTGACCATCCAGTGGCGAACGACCCGTCACGGTAAATCCCATCTTCAGATAGAAGCCCACCGCCTGTTCGTTCTGCTCGTTGACGTCAACCTGCGTCGCGCCGCCCTGCGTGATGGCATGAGCCACCAGCCGGCGACCCACGCCACAGCCGCGCGCCTCGGGAGCCACAAACAGCATCTCCAGCTTGCCCTCGTGCACTCCGCTAAAACCCGTAATGTGCCCCTCTTCTGTGCGGGCACTGTGCAGTGTCACCGCATCGAAGTAGTGCTCCAGAATAAGCGGTTTAAGCGCGAGGATCTCGGCCTCGGGCAGAAAGTGGTGGGTCGCCCGCACCGAGGCCTCCCACAGATCGATCAGGGCCGGATAATCGGCCCGGGATACCGGAACAATCGTCATGAAATGACTCGATATGATAACCAGCGGGAAGAGACACCTTCCCGCTGGCAACGGTGATTAGCGCGCCTGCACCGCCTGCAGCAGCACCGACATATCAGCGCCAAAGTTGCGGCTGCGGATCGCTTCGCGAATATCCGCTTCGCTATAACGGCTGCCCGGATAGACCACCACGCAGGAGGTGTCGCCCGGTTTGAGGAAGTGGGTCTCGCCAAACGGGGTATAGCGGGTGGCACCGATACTAATGAGCGCATGGGGAGGATGTCCCGCCTGCGCCAGCAGTCCCTGAATGTGCTCCGCCGGCCCCTCATCCTGCTGATGATTGAACTTGTCGATGGCCCAGTCGAGCAGCTTGCCGTGGAAGTAGCTGTAGTCGATGGCGGCGCTGTCTACCCCGTAAGCGTGCAGCTCGCCATCGCGCTCCAGATAGCAAGCGATGCGATAGTCATCGAGCTCGCAACCGGCGGCAAAACCGGAAAGCGGCAGCAGGTTGGCCGCCAACCCCTTGCTCTCTTCGCCCCAGTTCTTTTTCTCGCTAATCTTCTTGGCGTTGGGACGGCGGATGGAGCAGTCGTTATAGGCACCAAAGGCGCGGGGATGGATCGCCACCACCTGCTTGCCGGCATACTCCAGCTCGCACCAGAGGGCTACTTCCGGCTCGATCTGCACCTTCTCGTCACCACTGACCGCCGCTTCCGGCAGGAAGATCGCCTTGTCGCTCAACGGGAATACCCCGAGCTGACCCGGATGGCCCGGCACGAAAAAGGGAAACAGCGCCTTGGGCGCCGTGGTGTCGCGCACGACTACCGCTACGAAGTCCGACGCTTCACCCGCCTGCTCCAGATGACCGGCGAAATTGCCCGCGACCCCGAGTCCGATAAATTTGCTCTCTGCTGCTATCTGCATCTTGCTCACCTGCATCTTGCCAACGCAAGGTAGCAGGCTCGTCGCCTACTACCGCTAAAGTGGCAAGATTAAACCACAAGGACCCCGCCTTCGCCCAGTCCGGCCCTGTCGTGGTGTGCGCCAGTCCGCTTTTTTAGGGTCGAAAAGTCTGTGGCGAACCAGCCATTGCGCACTCATTCATCTACGCGGTCACCGCGCTGGAAACAGTGCGTTTCCGGCATATCCCCTCTTTCTCCTTGGGACTCAACTTCATCTTTGTTAGGCTGCCTGCCACACAGGCTCACAGAGGGATCTTCTTGATGTCACAGACGCACTTTCAGGGCCGTTTCGAAGTCGAGTTCAAATATCAGCTGACGGATCGCCCCGCCTTCCTCAAGGCACTGCTCGCCCTCAATCCGGAGATCATGCTGGAGGATAATCTGGAGCAGGATCGCTACTTCGACACCCAGGACGATGCCCTTGCCCGAGCTGGCAAAAGTCTGGCTATCCGCACCATGCAGCCCTCCGGCATCCAGCTCTGGATCGTCAAGGGGCCCGAGTCGGATCGCTGCGAGGCGGTCAATATCAATGATGCGGACAAGGCTGCCAACATGCTCCTCACCATGAACTACCGGCAGATACTCGTGATCACCAAAAGGCGCAGCATCTACTTCATTGGCCCGTTTCACGTCACCCTGGATCATCTGGCCGAGATCGGGGATTTTGCCGAGCTCGCCATCATGACCGATGACGAGGCACGCCTGCCTGAATTTCGCCAGCAACTGCTCGCGCTGGCAGATCAGTTGGGACTCTCTCCCGATGCGCAGGAGCCTCGCTCCTACCGCACCCTGCACATGCAGGCAATACACACCACACAACCAGAGGATGCAACTCAATGATCGACAAACTCGCCTGGCTCACCTTTAAAGATCAGCAGCTGCTCTGCGCCCGCTCCCACGGCAAGGACATCTATTACATCCCAGGCGGCAAGCGGGAACCGGGCGAGAGCGACGAGGCGGCACTGATCCGCGAGATTGAAGAGGAGCTGGCTGTCACCCTGCAACCCGATACCCTGCGCTTTGTCTGCGAGTTCAGCGCTCAGGCCGATGGCAAACCGGCAGGAGTCGAGGTGAGACTGCGCTGTTACACCGGCGAAACAAGCGGCACCCCGATCGCCTCGGCAGAAATTGCCGAGCTGCGCTGGCTCGACAGCTCTCACCTCGATGAGCTCTCCCCCGTCTCCCGCTTGCTGTTTACCTGGCTGGTTGAGCAGGGGCTGATCCGCTGACAAGCCGTGCTTGCGGCAAGCATACGTATCCACCTCAAATTCACCAACGGTGGCAATCAGCCACATAACAGCGCAACGACAAGGATGTCAGATGGACATTGTGGAAGTTAAGAGCGCAGCAACCTACCAAAGTGCGCTCATCACCCTGCTGCAAGATTGTGTCGATAGCGGCGCCTCGGTCGGTTTTTTACCACCGCTGACCACGGAGGAATCTGCCCGCTACTGGCAAGGAATTGAAGCGGATCTAGCGGCAGGTCACCGAAAGCTGTGGCTTGCCCTTGAGCAA
The DNA here is from genome assembly GCF_000801015.1 of Aeromonas sp. ZOR0001. Classification (NCBI taxonomy): domain Bacteria; kingdom Pseudomonadati; phylum Pseudomonadota; class Gammaproteobacteria; order Aeromonadales; family Aeromonadaceae; genus Aeromonas; species Aeromonas sp. ZOR0001. The sequence goes on from NZ_JRJY01000107.1 coordinate 31,224, forward strand.
CAACAGCTCGTGGGAGCGATTCAGCTCGCGCTCTGTGGCAAGGCCAACGGTCGCCACCGGGCCGAAGTGGAAAAACTGATGGTACTGCAAACGGCGAGAGGTAAAGGTGTCGGTCGTGCGCTGATGCTGGCAATGGAACAAGGCGCCCATACCGCGGGCCGTTCGCTGCTGGTGCTGGATACTCGCGCCGGTGATGTGGCCTCCCACCTCTATCGTCAACTCGGCTATCTGGAAGCGGGCCAGATCCCGAGCTTTGCACGCAACGTCGATGGCTCCCTTGCTGCGACCGTCATCTTCTACAAACCGCTCTGACCATCCCCTATCCCTTATCCAAATACAGCAGGGCCGCACCAAGCGGCCCTGCTTGTTGCCAGCGTGACTGTTTGTTGCCAGCGTGACTGTTTGTTGCAGCAATATGGCTTGCGACGGATTGCCACGATACGGCCATTGCGCCTGTATTCCTCAACACCGCCAATTGCTCGCCCCAAAATACAACCAAACAAAAAGATTAATTAATGATTAAAACGCCCCCCCTTTTCCTCTTCATCTATTGCCTCATCAGGCGTATCGTGAGAGACCCATTTGATAATCAAATCTATGTTGTTCACTGCCTTGAGGAATAATGGATGCCCACTTTGCCCCGTACAGTTACCTCCCCCAAAAAGTTCATCATCGGTCAACACCTTCTCCCGCAACTCCATGAGCACGTTAAAGATTTTGGTGACTATGCGTTGCTCATCAGCGATGAGTTCATTCTGGAGCGGGTACGGGAAGAAGCTTTGGCGGGGCTCCTGCAGGCAGGCCTCAGGGGAGTGGTCGACAAGTTTCGCTATGAATGCACCGAACAGGAAATCCACCGCCTGACCCACCTTGCAGAGCAATATGGTGCGAACGTGATTGTCGGGATCGGCGGCGGCAAGACGCTGGATGTCGCCAAGGCCGTGGCCTTCTATCTGCGCCGTCCGGTTGTGCTGTTCCCGACGATTGCCTCCACAGATGCCCCCTGCACGGCACTGGCGGTGATCTACAACCAGGCGGGGGAATTTGAACGCTATCTGTTCCTGCCGCAAAATCCGGACGTGGTGCTGGCTGACACGGCCATCATTGCCGCCGCCCCTCCCCGCTTCTTTTCCGCAGGCGTTGGTGATGCCCTGGCCACCTATTTCGAGGCGCGCGCCTGCTATCGGTCGGACGGGCTCAATCTGGTCGGCAAGCGTCCTTCACGCACTGGCCTTGGTCTGGCAAAGCTCTGTTACGAGCTGCTTGGTGAGAACATCGAGCTGGCCATGGATGCGATACGCCACCATGTCTCGACCCCAGCGCTTGAGCAGGTTATCGAGGCCACCATCTACCTCAGCGGGGTCGGCGCAGAAGCCGGTGGGCTGGCCGCCGCTCATGCAATCAACAATGGCATGTCACTGATCGCGGAACTCCATCGTGCCCAACATGGTGAGAAGGTGGTCTTCGGCCTGCTGACCCAACTCGTGCTTGAGCGCGCCCCGCAACATGAGCTTGATGAGGTGTTTCGCATCATCGACTGTGCAGGCCTGCCCATGACACTGCAAGAACTGGGGCTCACCCACTTTGATGAAAGCGAGTGGCGCAAGGTGGCGCAGCTGGCCTGCGATCCCCTCGATACCATGGGCAACATGCCGATGACAGTGAGTGAACAGGATGTCTACGCCGCCATGGTAGCGGCCAATGCCATGGCTGAGCGTTATCGCCTCCGCCATCCCCGCATCTGATTGCTTGCCGCACTAAATAGGCAAACAGTAAAAGGCTTGCCCATTGGCAAGCCTTTTTTATCTGCAGCCCATCGCTTGTCTAGATAGACGAACGCCTGCGCAGTATCAGGGCAGTTTCACCGCTCGCACTGCAACCTCTGGCAGGGCGAAGGCATCTTGCGCGGCGATGAGTTGCAGCTCGTAAGCCTGCTGGCGCCAGGTCTCCTGCAGCACCGCATCCACCGAGGCGTTGGTGCGCTCGAACGCGCTGACCGCATCGTGACCGGCCAGCAAATTGGCCAGCATCAGGGCGCTGATAAGATCGCCCACCCCCACCGGCTGGCGGGCAAAGTCATAGAGCGGACGGGCAATCAGATAATCCCCTTGCGGCGTTGCCAGCAGCATCTCGAAGCGGCTGGAGTCCTGCGCCGCACGACCGAGATGCTTGACCAGCACCAGCTTGACGCCGCGGGCCAGCAGCTGATGGGCAGCCGCGCGGGTCTGATCCAGATCTGCCAGATGGATATCACAGAGGGTCTCCAGCTCCAGCAGGTTGGGGGCCATCATGTCGGCTACCGGCAACGCCTGCTCGGTCAGGAAACGGGTAACGCCGGGAGCGACGATACACCCCTTCTCCGGATGACCCATCACAGGGTCGCAGAAGTAGATGGCATCGGGGTTGGCCGCCTTGACGGCGTTGACCACAGTCAGGATCTCGTCTCCCTGTTCGGCGGAGCCAAGGTAACCGCTCAGCACGGCATCACACTGGCTCAACACCTCGATATTGCCCAATCCTTTCACCAGCGCACTGATATGGCCTGCCGGCATCGCCATCCCCTGCCACCCCTGGGCATATTGGGTGTGGTTGGAAAACTGCACCGTGTTGATGGGCCATACATCCATACCAAGGCGGCGCATGGGGAAGACGGCCGCGCTGTTGCCGGCACAACCAAAGACCACGTGGGACTGAATAGAGAGAACGGATTTCATCGGTAATACCACAGCAAAGGATCAGCAAGGTGGGCAATATATCGGATGAAGATAACGATGCGCCACCTTGGCGCGGGATGAACAGGCAATTTCCTGACTAAAGACAGGTTTTTTGCGCCATTTGGCCCGCGTCCACAGGGTGAGCGGCGCCATGATGCGCCGCGTCCGTCCGTCACATCCCGTTGCGTTCAACAGCATGACGGGCAAAGTGATAGACCCATCCCTCATCACACGGCATGTCACTGGGTGGCGAAATCAGCTCAGGCAATACCGTCACCTTGCAGCCAGCAGCATATTGCAGCGCCATCAGGGCGCAGAGCGCCGCATCATAGCGATCGGTGCCAACCAGCACATCCGCAGGCAGCTGCGCCGCCAGCTCGGGCCGTGCCGGGGATGCCTTGCCGCCGACTTTGGACAGTGCCGGATAGACCTCCAGCACGGCGCGGCTGGCCTTCGGGGCAACGGTCGGCACCAGTTGCAGATCAGAGAGCTGCGGCAGCATGGAGAGCGCCAGAGTGGCGTTGTTGCCGAGCCGGTCGAAGGTGGCCGACAGCGGCTTCTTGCCGTACTGCTGATACAGCCAGCGCTCGCAGTCGCGGTAGGCGTAGGGGTTATCTATCTCACGCTCGGGAGCGGCACAGCTATGTGGCTGGCCATTTAGCAGATCCCGCAAAGCGCGGGGAAAGGCAAGCGGCGCATCGATACCGAGCGCCAGTTGCGGGCAGGCTTCTACCTGCATCAGGGTCAGCTCATTTTGCAGGGCGGGACGCAGCAGAGCGGCCAGATCTGGCGCCACCCGCGAGCTCAGACGAAACAGCGGCGACACCCCGAGCCAGTGCAGGCGGTTGGATTCGGCCTGCCAGCCCACCACGGCCACCGCCTGGGCACTGCCCTGCCAGCCACGCACATCCCAGCCGATCCCGATTGCACTCATTTGCCCTGCCGTCATCAATTACCTCTGTTCGCCTGTCACAAGTTGCAAGAGGCACAGGGTAATCAGCAGAGGCCCTTAACGCAAAGCGAACCGCCTTGTCAGAACGATTTCTGGAAGTTCACTAGCGGCAGAATGGGGAACACGCCGTTGGCGGCATAGTTGGCCAGCCCGATCTGCAAGCCATCGAGATGCTTGGTCGCATTGATAAAGCCAATCTGGAAGGTGGTACGCTCGGCATAATTGACGAAGCCGACGTTGGCCAGCGCATTGCCCTTGGCGATATTGACCGCCCCCCAGTTAAGCCCCTGCACATTGTTGGTCAGGTTGACCAGCCCCAGATTGACGCCGGTATCCTGCCCTTCGTGCCAGTTGATGGCGTTGATAGCGACCCCGCCAAACTGGTGACGCACCCGACCAGCACCGAGGAAAATCCCGAGCTGCAGACCGCTGAACTGATCCACATCGGAGAGGGCGAAGATCGGCAGATCAATGCCCTTCACCTGACCGGTCCGACCGTAGAGCAGCGAGGCGCGCGCCCCTTCCACCTGATGGGACGCGGGCAAATTGACCCCGGGCAGCGAGACCTGCACCGGAGTACTGGCCTGCGCGACACCGCACAGAGTAAGGGCGCTGCATGCCAGCAGCAGGCGGGAGAGTGTCATGGAAAGTTCCTTGGGCCATTGAGAGTGGCCCGATCCTAACAGTCAGGGGAGAGTGTGGGCACACCAGCAGGGACGAGGTGCGTCACGATACGTCACGGTTGGCCCTCTCACCTCTCCATCAGGACTTACGAAAGCGCCACCTCAAGGACAATCGACCACTTTTTCGCAGCGAGTGGCCCCTCTTCCTTTCTTTGCCTGAGCGAACTGCCTAAAATAGTCGCCCTGCTGTATCCGGCATTCATCCATCTAGAGGATTTCCCATGGAGACGTTTCTGCTCGAAGGTCACCCCTTCGTTGCCTTGTGTGACCTTATCAAACATCAGGGGTGGGCCGATTGTGGCGGCGCCGCCAAAGCCCTCGTTGCCGAAGGGCTGGTCGAGGTGGACGGTCAGGTGGAGACCCGCAAGCGCTGCAAGATCGTGGCCGAACAGGTGGTCAACTTCAACGGCATGAAGGTCGTGGTGAAAGAGGGCGTCAGCCCGGAGATTGGCTAAACCCGTTTCGGGGAGCCACTCTCCGGCAACCCGCTAGCTGGCCTTGATCGACAGGGTCAGCACAAAACGCGCCATCGCCTCATCCCCGTTCAATGACGGACAGGTGGCCACCACCCGGATGGGGCGATTGATGCGCTGACCGCTTGCCAGCGACTCGTCGATCATGGCGTCAATCTCCTCCCCCGCTGCGCAGTCGAACTGCACATCCCCCTCCGGTCGTTTCAAAAACTCCCCCTGCACATCCTTGAAGGCGAAGTGCACCTTCTTGCGCCGCTGCCGCCCCTTCTCCATCACCAGCAGACCGCCTACCAGATCGGCGCCGGTCGCCAGCGCACCAAAATACATGCTGCCCAGATGGTTACGGGTACGCCAGCCAAGGGGAATGCGAATGCGCAGCGCCTTGGCGTTCATCTCTTCGATGATCGGGGCACAAAACCCGATGACGGGAATATAGCGCCAGGCAAACAGCCGGAGCGCCAGATTGGCTTTGAAGCGTTGCAAATCCATATGCGAACTGATCCGACGAGTTAATGTAAACAACATGTTGCCTGCATCTGCGCCATTCGACAAGCACAGGGATCACGGTTACGACCTTTTGCCCAACCCAAAAAACAGAGGGAACCGCATCGGTTCCCTCTTTTCGTTCATGTCGCGGTTACAGCAAATGTGCCGATCAGGCGCGTTTCTCTTCCAGCCAGGCCCCCTGACTCTGCATCTCGAACAGCTGGGCATAGTGACCGCCGAGGGCCATCAACTCACCATGGGTACCCCGCTCGTTCACCTGACCACGGGAGAGCAGCAGGATCTCGTCCGCATCGACGATGGTCGAGAGGCGGTGGGCGATGGCGATGGTAGTGCGGCCACGACGGGCAGCAGAGATCGCCTGCGACAGCGCCAGCTCGGTCTGGGAGTCTACGCTGGCCGTCGCTTCATCCAGAATGAGGATGCGCGGATCCCCCACCAGTGCACGGGCAAAGGAGAGCAGTTGCCGCTGACCGGCGGAGAGGTTCTTGCCACCCTCCTCCATCAGGGTGTTGATCCCCTGTGGCAGGCTGCGCACAAAGTCGGCCAGCTGCACCTCGCTCAGCGCCTGCCAGAGCCGCGCGTCATCTATGCCGGCGCGGCCGAGACGCAGGTTCTCCGCCAGGGTGCCGACGAAGATAAAAGGATCCTGCTGCACCAGCCCGATGCTGCGGCGCACCGCCGCCAGCGACAGGGTATCCAGTGCGTGATCATCGAAGCGGATCTGCCCCTGATCCAGCGGATAGAAGCCCATCAGCAAGCTGATGATGGTGGACTTGCCGCTGCCGGTATGGCCCACCAGCGCCAGCATCTGGCCCGGTTTTGCGGCAAAGCTGACCTCCCGCAGCACCTGCTGCTCACCATCGTAGGAGAAGCTCACCCGCTCGAAACTGACCCGCCCTTCCAGCGGGCGCAGCTCGCCCTCGGTGCTCTCGCGGGTTTCATCGAGCAGAGCAAAGACCCGCTCCCCCGCCACCATCGCCTGCTGCAACTGGTTAAGCTGGTTGGTCATCTCGATGAGCGGCTCGATCATCCGGCCCAGATAGCTGATAAAGGCGTAGAGCACCCCTACCTGAATAGCACCCGCGTGGCTCCCCCCCTCATGGGCAAACAGCGCCAACAAGCCGATCAGCACCATCATGTAGAAGAGATCGATGAGCGGACGCAGCAAAATGCCGTTGATCTTGAGGCTCTTGATCCGTGCCGACCAGTGTTGCTGGTTCACCTCGGCAAAGGCGTTGGCAAAGTGGCGCTCCTGCACCATAGCCTGAATAACCGGCATCCCCTGCAGCGACTCGTTGAGGCGGCTGTTGATGTCGGAGAGCAGACTGCGGGTCGCTCGCACCACCGGCACGCTCAGTTTCTGGTAGAGCCACATCACCCCCCCCACTGCGGGCAGCAACAGGGAGCAGACCAGCATCAGCCGCAGATCCAGCAGCGCCATGGAGATGAGGATGCCGCACAACAGCACCACCTTTTGCACCAGCAAGCCGATCACCTGCACATAGAGGTTCATGATCGCCTCGGTGTCGTTGGTGATGCGGGAAATCAGCGAGCCGGAGCGATGCTTGTCAAAGTAGCGGGCCGGCAAACGGATGGCGGTAGCAAATACCTGCTCGCGCAAAGTTTGCACCACCGCCTGAGCAATGCGATTGAAGCGCAGGGATTGCAAATAGAAGCCCGCCGCCGACAGCACCTGCAAACCCAGATAGCCCGCTGCAATCAGGGCTATGGTGGGCAGCACGATATTGCGTGGCGCCAGATAGTCATCGATAAAAAGCTTGATCAGCAGCGGTCCGGCCACTTCGGCGCCGGTGGCAAGCAGCAAACAGATCCCCGCCTGGATCAGCCAGCGAGGATACTGGGCGCAGTAGGCGAGCAGTCGTTTAATGGTCGGATTCACAGGCTCTCCTCCACCGCTTCTTCGAGACGCTGGTAACGCACCATATCTGCATACCAGCCATTGTGCGCCATCAGGGCACCGTGATGACCCCGCTCGCTAACGGTCCCCTGCTCCAGCACCAGGATCTCGTCGGCCTGCTCCACCGCCGTCATGCGATGGCTGACCAGGATCAGGGTGCGACGATGGGCTTTGAGAGCGTGCAGAATTTGCTGCTCGGTGTGGGCATCCACCGCCGAGAGCGCATCATCGAGCACCAGAATGGGCGCCTCCAGCAGCAGGGCGCGGGCAATGGCCAGCCGCTGTTTCTGGCCACCGGAGAGGGTCACCCCTTTCTCCCCCACCTCGGTCTCATAGCCCTTGGGGAAACGCACAATATCATCGTGGACACAGGCAATGCGCGCCACCCGTTCGACCTCCTCGCGGGTCGCATCGGGTTTGCCCAGGGCGATATTGGCGGCGATAGTGGTGGAAAACAGGAATGGCTCCTGCGGCACATAGGCAAACTGGCTGCGCAGTGTGGCGAGCGGCAGCTGGTCAATCGGAACGCCACCCATGACAATCGAACCGTGAGTCGGATTGGCAAGGCGCATCAACAGCTTGAGCAGGGAGCTCTTGCCTGCCCCGGTGCGCCCCACCACCCCGAGCATCCCCTCTTGCTTGAGGGTAACGTCGATATCCGCAAGCAGGGTGCGCTGCTCAAGTTGATAGCTCACCCCTTTGATCTGCAAAGGAAAGGCAGAGGTAAACGCGGCAGGCTGGGCGGGCTCTTCGATATCGCTACGCTCCCCCAGCAGGCTTTCGATACGGGAGTAGGCGGCGCTGCCCCGCTCGATGATGTTGAACAGCCAGGCGATGGCAAACATCGGCCAGATCAGCTGGCCGAGGTACATGGTGAAGCTGGTGAGCTCACCCAGGGTCAACTCATCGCGCAGCACCAGCACACTGCCCCCCGCCACCGCGAGGAAGTAGGAGCAACCGATACAGAGATAGATGACCGGATCGAATTTGGCATCGATGCGGGCCACCGCCATATTGCGCTCCCCCGCCTGTTTGGTCAGCTCGGCAAAGCCTTCATCTTCCAGCGATTCAACCGCATAGGATTTCAACACCCGCACGCCGGAAAGGGCCTCCTGGGTCTTGTTGTTGAGCCTGGAGAAGGCCCCTTGCGCCGCCTTGAACTGGGTGTAGATCTGGGTGCCGAAGCGGTTCATGAAATAGGCCATCACCGGCAGCGGCAGCAAGGAGACCAGCGTCAACTGCCAGGAGTACTGGCTGCACATGATGGAGAGCACCAATACCCCGACCATGATGGAGTCCACCAGAGTCAGCACCCCTTCGCCAGCGGTCATCTCCACAGCCTGAATGTCATTGGTGGCATGGGCCATCAAATCGCCAGTACGGTGGCGCTGATAAAAATCGGGGCTCATCCGGGTGAAATGGCTGAAAAGGCGATTGCGCAATACATAGGCCAGACGGTAAGAGGCACCAAACAGCATCACCCGCCAGACGTAGCGCAGCAGATAAATCAGCACACCCAGACCAAACAGCCCCGCCAGATAGCGCATCAGGGTACCATTGTCGAGACCGCCCTTGGTGATGCCATCCACCACCCAGCCCACCACTTTGGGCGGAATAACGGTCAACAGGGCCACCATCAGCAGCAGGGAGATGGCAGCCAGATAACGGGGCCACTGCTCCTTGAAAAACCAGCTCAATCGTAGAAATACGCTCACACCACCAACCTTTAGCGCTCTCTGCCCGTGACCGCTCCAAGGAGCGGCCATCAGAGAAGCCACGCAGAAATAGAAGAATGAAAACAATCGCCTCCGGCTGGAGGCGATTCGAACGAAAGCTCATCATATCCCGAACCGGGATGGTTGAGAATAATTACTATTTAATTCACTGTGACATGCGATCATCACCTGATGAATAGGGATTATACGAATTTTCATGCTGCTCACCGGTCAACAGGAAGTGTGACACCTCTTCCCGGGTCTGGCTGAACACCTGTTGCAACTGCTCCAGATCCGTCTCGCTTAGCACCTCGTTTTGCCGCAAGCGCCACTCCAGCTCGCCAGCCACCAATTGCAGACGGGCCGCCGAGATATTGGCCGACACCCCCTTGAGGGTGTGCAGCAGCTTGCTGGCCACCTCGGGCTGCTGACGGCGCAGGGCAGAGCGGATCTCCCACAGGTCGTCCTTGTGTTCCGACATGAACAGCTTGAACAGGATCTGCAACGCCTCCTTGTCCTGCTCCAGCCGCTTGAGGGCATCCTGCAGATCGAGGATCCCGATCATGTCCGGCGGTTTAACCTCCATGATCCCCGCCTGCTCTACCCCTTGCGGCTTTACCCACTGCAGCAGGTTGTTGTAGAGATCCAGCTTGCTCACCGGCTTGGTGACATAGCCATTCATCCCCACCCCCAGGCAACGCTCCTTGTCACCGGGCATGGCGCTGGCGGTGAGGGCAATGATGGGCACATCGTGTTTGTCGACCATCTTGCGGATCTGGCGGGTGGCATCGAGTCCGTCCAGCACCGGCATCTGCAAATCCATCAGGATCACGTCAAAAGGCTGCTCGGCGACCCGCTCCACCGCCTCCCGACCATTGCTGACCACACACACCACCGCATCGACGCGCCGCAGATACTCAATGATGAGCTGCTGATTGACCCGGTTGTCTTCCGCCAACAGCACTCGGGTACCCTGCAACAGGGATTTGAAGTGTTGCTGATCCCCCTGTGCCTCGGCCTTGCGTAGGTTGAGCTCGTAAGAGCTGCCGTTGAGCAGTTCGTCCACCTTGGCCAGCAGGGCATTTTCGGTCATCGGTTTGGGCAGAAAATGAGTCAGCCCCATGCTATCCATCCGGGCGTGCAGCCCCTCTCTGGCCCAGGCACTGATCATCAGGATGGGGATACGCCGCCACTGGCTGTGCTGATACATCTCCAGCGCCAGATCGAGCCCATCCTCCTGACCCATGCGCCAGTCGAGGATCGCCAACCGCAGATTCGGTCCCTCTTCACGGAGCAGCTGACGGGCGCGGGAAAGGGAGTTAACCGGCAGCACTCGCACTCCCGCCCGAGTCAGAATGTCCCGGGCCAGATCCAGCACCAGTTCGTTGTCATCCATCACCATCACCAGCGGCTGGTTCTCGAAGAAGACTTTCCGTCCAGCCACGCCGTAGACCGCCTGCGCCATCGGAATATCGAACTTGAACAGAGAGCCGACGCCAGGCTTGCTCTCTACGGTGATCCGCCCCCCCATCAGCTCCACCAGCCGCTGGGAGATGTTGAGCCCAAGACCCGAGCCGCCATATTTTCGGGTATTACCCGCCTCCAGCTGGGTAAACGCCTGAAACAGTTGGGTCTGCTTCTCTTCGGCAATGCCGATGCCGGTATCGCGCACACTGAAGCTGATCCGCATTGGGTGAGGATTGGCCAGCTCGATGCAGACTTCGACTTCACCGCGTTCGGTAAACTTGATGGCGTTGTTCACCAGATTGACCAGCACTTGTCCCAATCGCAAGGGATCCCCACGCAAGAAGACCGGCACCTCCGGTGACTTGCGAATAACCACTTCCACGTGTTTGCGCTCCGCCAGATCGGCAAACATGCCCGCCAGCGAATCAAGCTGCTCGCTGAGATCGAAGTCGATCTCCTCCAACGTCAGCTTGCCTGACTCCACCTTGGTCAAATCAAGGATGTCGTTGATCAGCAGCAGCAGGGTATCGGATGAGGATTTGATCTTGCCCAAATAGTCCCGCTGTTGTTGATCCAGTTCAGTCTGCAGTGCCAGCGAGCTAAAACCTATGATGGCATTCATGGGGGTGCGGATCTCGTGGCTCATGTTGGCCAGAAAATCGCTTTTGGCCTGGGCCAGCAAGCCGGTCTGGCGCGACAACTCGCTCAGCTTCTGATTGCGGCGCCACAGGGTGAAGGCCACCAGCGCAAAGCAGATCAAAGCCCCGCACAGCACCATCAGATAGAAGCGGTTCATCAAAGAGGAGGCGCGCTCCAGCTTGTCGAGTTTCCAGCGCACCAGACTCTCGATCACATGCATGTCGATGAGCTGGTAACGCAAGGTGTGATAGGCAATCACCTGCTGGCTCATCTCCTTGCTCAGGCGGATCAGGGTAGCGATCTCCGGCAAGTTGCCATAACGGGATTGCAACTGCTGTTGCAGCTGGTCCAGCGTAGTCTGTTCACGTTTGTCCCAACTGCGCTGCAGATAATTGCTCAGTTGCGCCAGCTCCTCCAGGTCGCGATGAAGCGCACTGTCTGACGGGCTTATCCCCCGCACCTTTTTAATCTGGGCCTGCAGGGGCGCATTGAGGTACTCGATAGCCATCTCAATGGCATGAAGCCTGGCCAGCGCCATCAGATAGGTGTCCATGTCATCAAGCAGAGCCTGGGAAAGGTCGTCTTGCACCAGCTCGGGATCGCTTCTGACTTCCCGTACAAAACCGTCAAGGGTGATGGATAACTGGTTCAGTCGCTGCTGGACATTGCTGTCATTGGCCTGCTCCCGCCCAAGCAGATAGACGGTATCGGCGTTAATCCGGTTCAGCACCACCTCGGCCGCGTCGTTCAGGTCGTGGGCCTGTTGCTGCTGACTGAGCGACTGCCAGCAGTAGCCCGAAAAGGCGAGCAGCAAGGCAACGATCAGCCCTGGCACAGCACGGTTTTTCCGTGATCCTTTATTCATCCCGTCTCGACTCTCATCTGGTGGTCGCTGAATTATCCGGTTAGGCAATGAACCCTGGGGGAATTATCCACTCCCGCTGGGCACTGTGTTACCGTTATTGCTCTGATATTTCGCTATTGTTTCGCGATTGCTTCATTCTGGCTTCTCATCATATCCCCGGCCAGAGCTGATTTAGAAGGAACCAATTATGTCATTTATCACTACTTATTGTAGCCACTGCTTTACCAGGAACCGCCTGCCCGTTACCCATATCGATACATCTGCCAAATGCGGGCGCTGCAAAGCCCTCCTGTTCAGCCAGACCCCTTGCCTCGGGAAGGCGGATAACTTCGATACCCTGATCAACTCAGATATCCCGGTCGTGGTCGATTTCTGGGCCAGCTGGTGCGGCCCCTGCCAGCAGTTTGCTCCGGTATTTCATGAGGTTGCCCATGAACTCGAACCACGGATGCGCTTTGTCAAAGTCGATACCGAGCAACAGAGCACCATTGCCGCCCGTTACGCCATTCGCAGCATCCCCACCCTGATGGTCTTCAAACAGGGCAAACTGGTGAACCAGATAAATGGCTCCTTGCCCAAGAGCATGTTCAAGCAATGGCTGGAACAGTTCATGGATGTTTGATTTATATTTCGCACATGTTTTATTTATGTGTTCATTTCCTCATTTTTATCAATGAGTATGTGAGTAGAGGCTGATTTTCAACATGTGAGTCTGTTTCAAACAAGTGAATGGATGTAATCTCGGCAACACAAAAACAACCATAAATTAACCGAGAGAACATTATGCACACATCAGCTGTACCCTCTGCTCCATCTCGCTGGCTGGACATCAAATCAGGGATCGTCATCCTGGATGTTTTGCTACTTTGTGCCATGCTCGCCTGGCTCCCGTTTGACCCCATGGTCAACAAGGGGCTGGGCATTCTGGTCTTTATCGCCATCCTCTGGCTGACCGAAGCACTGCACGTCACCATCACCGCGCTGCTGGTACCCCTGCTGGCTACCGTGCTCGGGGTGTTTGATATGAGCAAATCCCTCACCGATTTTGCCAACCCGATCCTGTTCCTCTTTTTTGGCGGTTTCGCCCTCGCGGCAGCCCTCTCAAAACAGGGACTGGATACCCTGATGGCAGGCAAGGTGATGCACCTGGCCAATGGTCATCTGGGTTGGGGCGTCATCCTGCTTTTTACCATCACAGCCGCCATGTCGATGTGGATCAGCAACACCGCTACCACCGCCATGATGCTGCCACTGGCGATCGGTATGCTGGCACGCCTCGATAGCAAAAAAGAGCGCGCCACCTTCGTCTTCGTATTGCTGGGGATCGCCTACAGCGCCAGTATCGGCGGCATCGGTACCCTGGTGGGTAGCCCACCCAACGCCATCGCAGCCGCCCAGATGGGGATTGGCTTCACTGACTGGATGAAATTCGGTGTTCCAGTAGTGCTGATCCTGATGCCCTGCGGCATTGCCCTGCTCTATCTGGTCACCCGCCCGCGTCTCAGCCACCGCGTCGAGATCCAGGATGTCACCATCAACTGGACCCGCGAGCGTAAAGTGACGCTGGCAATCTTCCTGACCACCGTTGTGCTCTGGATCGGCTCACAACCCATCTCCAACGCCTTTGGCGGTATTCCGCAACTCGACACCCTGATTGCCATGGGCGCCATCGTGGCCATCGTGGTCAGCCGTGTCGCCAGCTGGGATGACGTCAACCAGAACACCGACTGGGGCGTGCTGATGCTGTTTGGCGGCGGTCTGACCCTGAGCGCCATTCTCAAGGCCACCGGTACCAGCGCATTCCTGGCCAGCCATCTGTCGGCCGTGCTCTCCAACGCCAACATTTTTGTCGTGTTGCTTATGCTGGCCGCCTTCGTGGTATTCCTGACCGAACTGGTCTCCAACACCGCCACCGCCGCACTGTTGGTTCCCCTGTTTGCCGGTGTCGCCGAGGCGCTGGGTGTATCACCTGTGGTGATGTCAGTGTTGATCGCTATCGGTGCCTCCTGTGCCTTTATGCTGCCGGTCGCCACGCCGCCCAATGCCATCGTCTTTGCCAGTGGCCACATCCGCCAGAGGGAGATGATGAAAGCCGGTATGGCTCTGAACGTGGTCTTTACCGTGTTGCTCGCCCTGCTGGCCTACTTCGTTGGCGATATCCTCTGATCCAGCTCCCCCCCAATAAATAAAAGGCTATGTCCTAAGGAAGGTGCGAACAAGCGGTTCGCACCTTCACCACGAACTCCTTGTCCGCATTTGAAATGATCATCACTTCAAAACCTGACTTTTTGCCGCAAGTATTCGGCTATTAAGCGCCATTTAGCCTCATTTTCGAGGCTTATCTCGATTTTTGGGCACAGCTATACCATGCCCGTATCATCTGGTCCACGCGAAACAGATTCGCCAGCGTAAACAACATCGCCAGTTGGTTGTCGTTCTTGCGCAGCCCCTTGAACCGCACCTTCACAAAGCCAAACTGACGTTTAATGATCCGAAACGGGTGCTCCACCTTGGCGCGGATGCTGGATTTGAGCCTCTCAAAGGCAATCACAGCCTTGTTTTTGCGCGGATGCTTTTTGAGCTCCTTGAGCCTGCCAGGTCGCATCGCAATCGCCCATTGTGCCTTTACATCCGCCAGCTCTTCACGATTTTCCGCACCCTGATATCCTGCGTCAGCGAACACAAATGCCTCCTCGCCATGGAGCAGATTTCCCACTTGATTGAGGTCGTGCTCATTGGCTGCCGTGGTCTCCAGAGTGTGCGTCAGGCCGCTCTTGGCATCGACACCGATATGAGCCTTCATGCCGAAGTACCATTGATTGCCTTTCTTGGTCTGGTGCATCTCGCCGTCACGCTCGCCACGCTTGTTCTTGGTTGAGCAAGGGGCCTCAATGAGAGTAGCATCGACCAACGTGCCTTGCTTCATCATGATGCCGGCGTCAGAAAGCCACAGGTTGACGGCGTCGAAGAGCTGCCGGGCCAGCTGGTGCCACTCCAGCAGATGGCGGAAATTCATGATGGTGGTGCGGTCGGGGATGGCCTGGTCCAGTGAGAGCTTGGCAAACAGACGTATTGAAGTAATCTCGTAGAGCGCATCCTCCATGGCGCCATCGCTAAGGCTATACCACTGTTGCATACAGTGAATGCGCAGCATGGTATCGAGTGGGTAGGGACGACGGCCATTACCTGCCTTGGGATAGACGGGCTCGATGACCTCCAGCATCATTGCCCATGGGAGCAACGCCTCCATACGAGCCAGGAATAACTCCTTACGGGTTTTGCGGCGTTTGCCATTGAACTCGCTATCCGCGAAGGTGAGCTGATGATTCATGCTGAACCTCATTGCAGGCGCCAAGTGGCGCCCACGATCTCACATCAGGGATTTGTTCGCACCTTCCCTATGCAGTGACCGAACGGATGGCGGAGCATAAATAGTCGAGCCGGATCACTGTGCTTGTTCAGCCTTGATTCACCAGCAATACAATTGATAACACTTTTCATTATTTTTACTGCGTTATAAACTTGCTCCCCCCGGGCTGCCCCGCCCGGGTGCTGGAGCCTTTATGACAAGCCTTTCTATCTCACCCCGACAATTCTGGCAGTGGCTGGCCTACCACCATCAGGCTGCCGAGGGCACCCTCTATCTGATGTTCTTCTCCGGTCTGCTGCTGTGGGAACCGCTGACCCCGCTCTGGTCGCTGGCTCGCTGGAATCTGTTTTTCCATGTGATGCTCTCGCTCACCCTGTTCCCGCTGCTATTTGGCGCCTTCTGGCTCTCCCATCGCAGCTTGTTGAACCGCAGCAACAAACCCTTTTTACGCACCACGGGGCGGATTATTGAAGCCCTGCTGCTGATCTGTCTGGCCAGCGGCCTGCTGCTGGTGCTGCACGGCACTCCGGGCGATGCCATGGGCAACCTCGCCAGCTGGGCCCACTGGCTGAGCGCGTTGGCGTTAACTCCTCTGGTGCTGCGCCACGCCTGGCGCTGGACCATCTTGAAATGGCGCTCCTGATCCCATGTTGAAGTCATCGTTCTCTGCATATTTGTCACCCCTGTTGACACTCGTCCTGCTGCTGGCCAGCCCCTTCGCGTTTGCCCAGCAAATGAGTTCAGGGATGCTCGCCTATGAGGAGGGAAGCGCCCCGCGCCTCGTCACCGCCAACCTGAGCGCTGGCTCGGTCACCCTGCTGGAGCGCGATAGCGGCAAGCGCCTAAAAGAGGTGCCGCTGGGGGGCGATCTGCGCCAGCTGGCCCGCGCCGATGACGCTACCCTGCTGGTCACCGACTACAGCGGCGATCGCCTGCTGCTGCTGGATGATGATCTCACCCTGGAAAAGACGATCCCCACCGGCCACCGCCCCTACGGGGTCATCTTCGATGCCAAGCGGCAGTGGTTCTGGGTCACGCTGTTCGAATCAGCTCGCCTGCAGGCCTACGACACAGCGGGCAAGCTGCAACTGGAAGTGGCCACTGCCGAGACACCCCGCGGGCTGGCCTTGACCGACGACGATCGCCTGCTGCTCACCCACGCCATGACCGGCCAGCTCGCCATCTATGATCTCGCCAAGCTTGGCCACGGCGCCAAAGGATCTTCGCTTCCCAAGCCCAAGCTCATTACCCTGGCCGAGACCCATAGCGACACGCCGAGCGACTCTCAGGGATTGCCGCGCCTGCTCGATGGCATCGCCCTCTCCCCCGATGGCAGCGAGGCCTGGTTGCCTCATGTGCTGTGGAGCTTCGATCACCCCTTCCAGTTTCAAAGCACCGTCTTTCCGGCCGTCTCCATCATCGATCTCGATGAGGAGAAAGAGCGGGTCGATGAAAGAAAACAGCTCTTTTTGCAGATCAACCTGCCAAGCGTCGGCAACCGCAGCCAGATCGTCTCCAACCCGTTCGCTGCACGCTTCGCCGCCGACGGCAAGCGGGTCTACCTGACCCTGGCGGGCTCGGAAGATCTGCTGGTGTTTGATCTCTCCCGCAGCGGCAAGTCCAACAACAACCGCCACCGCCGCAAGAAGTTTCAGGGGGGCGCCAAGGCGACCCAGCTATTGCGTCACCTGCCGGGCCAGAATCCGCGGGACTTGCTGATCGACGGTGACCATATTCTGGTGCACAACGCCATGGGGCAGGATCTTACCCGCCTCAATAGTGGCGGCAGCGGCCCGTTTGCCCGAGTAACGGTTGATGTGCCCCACTTCGCCAAGCTGGTAGAGACGGATCCGCGCCCCGAGCCGCTTCAGCGCGGCGAGCGGCTGTTCCATCTTGGTAACACAGCGTCCAACTCACGCTTCCCCATGGCGGGGGACAACTGGATGAGCTGCAACTCCTGCCATCTGGACGGGTTCAACTTCACCAACCGCTATCTGATGGCGGCCCATCGCCAGAAGAGTGGCGACAACGCCATCAACGGCCACGCCAACCTCACCAACATGGTGGCGGGGGATTTTGTCGGCGAATACCTGCGCATGACCCAGCAGACCCAGGGTGGCATGGGGCACGACACCCGCGATGGGGCCGAAGCGGTTGACCCCGCCAAGCCTCAGCCCGAGGTGAAGGCGATGATGGAGGACTTACACGCCTTCGTCACCGCCGATGGCAACCTCCCCTATCTCGCCAACTGGCTGCGGCTCGATGCCCCGCGCACCGATCCCGCCAAGGCGCCGACGACTCACCCGAAGGAGTGGCTCAACTCCGCCTCCTGCCAGAACTGCCACCAACAGGCCTTCAAAGATTGGAGCGAGAGCAACCACCGGCTGATGGGCAACTCCCATCCCTACTACAAGGTGGTGCAGGCGCTGGCCCGCGAAACCGAAGGGGAAGCGTTTGGCCAATGGTGTCAGGGCTGCCACATGCCCCAGCAGGTGATGACAGGCCAGCTGGATCTGCCCAAGGGCTCCCACATGTTCGAGCAGGGCGGCGCCTCGCTGATTGCCGCCCACAAGGCGGGCGAACCTGTGGTTGAGGAAGGGACCGGCTGCGTGCTCTGCCATCGCATCACCAAGGTAGAAGACGCGGGCGGCAACAGCGCCTTTACCGTGAATTTGAAAGACCGCGAGAGCTATGTGTTCGAGGATGCCGCGGGCGGCAGCCTCCAGCACTGGCTGGCC
>NZ_JRJY01000107.1:49409-54498 GCF_000801015.1 Aeromonas sp. ZOR0001
TCCGGCGGCCCACAAAGCCTCCTATCAGAAGGATTTCTACCGCGACGCGGCTCTGTGCAAGTCGTGCCACAACGAGTTTGCCCCGGGCACCGGCGCCAATATCGTCAACACCTGGGACGAGTGGGAAAAATCCAGCTTCGCAAACGCGGAGGATCCCGCCAAGCGGCGCACCTGCATCGACTGCCATATGAACCCGGAACCGGGCAATGGCGGCGCGCCGGTGGCGGGCCAGTCCACCGAAAACGGCACCATGAAAGCGCGGCTCTATCGCCACAACTTCACCGGCGCCCAGCACCAGCTGGTGGGGCTGCGTAATCCTGCGCTTGAACAGGAGAGCCTGGCGCTCTTGCGCTCCAGCGCTACCCTCTCCGCCCGTATCGAACAGGCGGCCGATAGTCAGCAGCTGGTGGTGCGGGTCGCCAATACCGGCGCGGGCCATGCTCTGCCCACTGGCGTAGCTGATTTCCGTGAACTCTGGCTGGAGCTGACCGTCACCGACGCCAGCGGCAAGGTGGTGCTTGCCAGCGGCCAGCCGGTGGATGGCGCTGTCCCTGACGATGCGCGACTATTCAGAAAAGTGTTCGGCGATGCCGAGGGCAAGCCGGTGGGGCTCAAGTTCTGGCGCTACGCCAAGCTCTTGGAAGATACCCGCATTCCGGCCGATGGCTGGCGCGATGAAGCCTGGCCGCTGCCCGCAGAAGCCCAAGGGCCCTTCAAGGCCGACATCAAACTCAATTTCCGCACCTACCCCAAGTGGGTCAATGATGCGGTGCGCGCCGCCGAGCCGAGCTTGCCGGAGCCACCCATAGTGCAGCTAAATCGGTTGCAACTTACCTTGCAGCCTCTCCCCATCACGCCCGCTACGGAGCCTCAATCCTGATGTTTGCAAGTTTTCTGATTACCCTGCGCGAGGGGCTGGAAGCCTTCCTGCTGGTCGGCATCTGCCTCTCCTACCTCGCCAAGCTGGGGGCGAGCCGCTACAACAAATTCATCTATCTGGGGGTGGGGCTTGGCCTTGTCGCCTCCCTGATCGTCGCCTTCCTGTTCCAGGTGGTGGTGAGCCAGTTCGAGAGCGAGCGCTACAACCACCTGTTGATGGCGGGGATCCTGATCTTCGCCACTCTGGTGCTCACCTATATGGCGATCTGGATGCAAAAGCAGGCCAAATCCCAGGTGGGGGCCATGACGGCGCGCATCGATGCGGCCATCGATGGCGGCAACCTGTTTGGTCTGGTGCTGCTCGCCTTCCTCGCCGTGATGCGCGAAGGGTTTGAAACCGTGCTCTTCTTCTCCGCCCTGCTCTATTCGGGGCAAGGGGTCGATCTGCAATCCGGCCTGATGGGCGCGCTGGCGGGGTTGCTGGTCTCCATCGCGCTGGTGTGGGGACTGCTGCGCTCCACCCGCAAGGTGGCGCTGGCTCCTTTCTTCCGCTGGACCGGCCTGCTTATCATCATCATCGCCGCAGGCTTGCTCTCGTCCGCCGTCAACATGTTGCAGGCGGCAGAGATCATCACCTTCTGGACCACGCCGGTGTTCGACATCAGCCACATTCTCGACGATCAGGGGGTATTTGGTACCTTCCTGCGCGCTCTGTTTGGCTACAATGCCTCACCCGCTGGCTTGCAGCTGCTGACCTGGGCCCTCTATCTGGCGATCTTCGTTACCCTCTGGCAGCGCAGCTATCGCCCGCAGGTGAGCGCCGCATCCAGCAAGAGCTGAACCCGCACGCCCTGTGGCAACAAGGCCACAGGGTAACAACACTATTCGGGAGCCGCGCCTTGGCGCGGTTCCCTTATCTATCAAGCAGTTTCGGAATAGGTCATGAGCGATAACAACAAGAAAAGCATTGCAGTGCTGGGCGCTGGCCCCGCCGGTTTGATGGCGGCCTGGCGCCTGGGCCGCGCCGGTTTTGCCGTCACCCTGTTCGAGCAGGAGCCGGTGGTCGGTGGCATGTGCGCCACCCAGACCTTCAAGGGGCGCGATGGGGAGTATCGCTTTGACTACGGCGGCCACCGCTTTATCACCAAGAACCCCGAATTGCTCGCCTTTATCGACGAGCTGATGGGGGACGATCTGCTCCATGCCGAGCGCAAGAGCGTGATCCGCTTTGGCGGACGCACCTATGACTACCCCCTGAACCTGCCCAACCTGCTCAAGACGGCGCCGCTTGCCCTGATGGCCGGTGCGGTGAAAGACTTGCTGCTGTTGCCCTTTAGCAAGAAGCCTGACGATTTTGCCAAGGCGAGCTTTGCCGAGTGGATCCAGAGCCACTTTGGTCGCACCCTCTACCGCCAGTTTTTCGAGGGCTACACCGGCAAGTTGTGGGGCATCAACCCGGACAAGCTCTCCGCCGACTGGGCCGGCCAACGCATCAGCCTTATCGACCTTAAAGACGTGGCGCGCCGCCTGCTGCCAAGACGCAACGGGAGTATCTCGGTGCGCACCTATGCCCGCAAATACCGCTACCCCAAATATGGCTTCGGCCAGATCTTCACCACTCTGGGGGAGCGGCTGGTAGCAGAGGGCGTTGAGCTGAAAACCGGCGCAACCATCACCCGCCTTGAGCAGGCTGATGACCGCATCGAGCGGGTTTATTGGAAACAAGATGACGTTGAGCAGAGCGAGCGCTTTGATCAGGTGATCTCTACCCTGCCGCTGCCGCTCACCTGCCAGCATCTGGGCTTGCCGTGCGATCTCCAATACCGGTCGCTTCGCTTCGTCAATATGCCGCTCGAACAGGAGAACCTGTCGGACAACACCTGGCAGTACCTCTCCGATCCCCATATTCTGGCCACCCGCCTGCAGGAGCCGCGCCGCCGCAGCCCCTTTATGGCGCCCCAGGGCCAAACCTCGGTGATGCTGGAGATCCCCTGCAATCCGGGGGATGCCACCTGGCAGGCTCCGCTCTCTGATCTGCGCGGTCGGGTTACCGCTGATCTGGCGAGCCTCGGCGTCGATACCCAGAAGCTTGGCGATGAGACATTCGAGGCCCGCAGCGAGTACGCCTATCCGCTGATGGATTTGGGCTATCAGGCGCGCCGCAACGAAGCCATCAAGGCGCTGATGCCCATCACCAACCTCATCATGACTGGCCGTCAGGGGACATTCCGCTACATCTTCACCGACACCGCCATGGAGATGGGGATGATGGCTGCCGACATGGTGATCGACGGGGTGGACAGACGCCACGCCATCTTTAACCATCGCAATGAAAACACCGTGATCGAAACCCAGAGCGTGGCGTGAGGCTTGTCGGTGTCCAACAGGTAGACAGACGCCGCAACACCTTTAACCATCGCAACGAAAATACCGTGATTGAAACCCAGAGCGTGGCCTGATGGCCGCGCCACTGGCATAAGTAAGGAGAACAGGATGACCATCCGCCCGGGTTTACTCGCCCTCACCCTGCTGCTGCCCCTGAGCGGGCAGGCGCAGGCTTACTCCTACGCCGCCGCCGGCAAGGAGCCACTGATCGACGCCCGCGAGGCACTGCTGGGCGCCGCCACTGGCGGCAAGGATGCCAGCGCCACCTTGAGCGAGATTGCCGATGAGCTGACCTATCTGGAGCAGCACCACAAGGTGGAGCTGCAAGGGCCGCTGGCCGCCGCCATCAAGGCCAAAGACGCTGCCGCCACCGCCGCCCTGCTCAACCGGGCCTACAAGGCGGAGATCGAGCGCCGGCTCGAAGGGGCCAGCCAGAATCTTGGCGACTACCAGACCGCCAAGGTGCTGGTGGTCAAGAGCAAGCGCTTCCTCGACTTGATCCTCCCATCACTCAATGAAGGGGATCGCAAGGCCGCCGAGCTGGCGCTGGCCAAGGTGCTGGATGCCATCGGTAACCCGGGGGTATTCGGGGTGGGCGCCAAGCCCGCCGATGCCGCCGCCTTTAGCGATGCAGAAAAAGCGCTGATGGCCGTGCTGGCGCCGCTTTGATGGCAACCTGCCAATCATTGCGCCACCTCGCTGTGACACACGGTGGGTTTCGCTGCGCTCTACCCACACTACGCACGGCCTGCCGATAAATGCACCCGAACGCCGGTTCGCCCCCTTCTCCCCTTGCGGGAGAAGGGCTGGGGATGAGGGGTAAGGTAATGGCCCGGCGTTGGCCTTCCCCCTGCTGCACCACCATTTGGCTGCTCATTCTGCTGCAACTGGCCTGGCTCGGCTGGCTGCTGACCTTCCCGGTGGCGCTCGATTCCGACGATGCCCTCAATTTCGCCCACGGGGTGACGCGCTTTAGCGTGCTGGAGTTCTCCCCCCACTTTCCGGGCTACCCCGCCTTTATCTGGCTGGCGCGGCTGATCAATCTGGCGGTAGACGATCCGGCCCGCGCGGTGCCGTGGGCCAGCCTCTTGGGTAGCAGTTTGCTGGCGCCGCTCACCGCCTTGCTGGCGGTCAGATTGTGGCAACGGCCAAGCCTGCTCGCCCCAGTCTGGCTGCTGGTGCTGGCCCTGCCGCTCACCCCGACGCTGGCGCTCTCCGGCCTTTCGGATGGGCCCGCGCTCGCCGCCTGGCTCGGGACGCTGCTGGCCTTGCAGCAGCGCAGAATTGCACTGGCGGGTCTGCTGCTGGGCCTTATGCTGGCGCTGCGCCCCTCCTATTTTGTGCTGGCGTTGCTGCCGCTTTGGCTGGGGATGGCACAAAAGGGTCAGCGACTTAACTTTCTGCTCCCGATTATTCTGGTGGGGCTAGCCTGCCTGCTGTTTGTCTGGCAGGCCGATGGCTGGGCCTATTTCAGCGAAGGGCGCCGCTTTACCGACGGTCACTTTACCCTGTGGGGCAACACGGCGGCGGCCCACGGTGATCGGCTGCTTAGCTGGGCGCGCACCTTCAACGATCAGCTCACCCCGCTTTGGCCCTTGGCTGTTGGGGCGCTGCTGGTACTGCCGCTTTGGCAAAGAGCAAAAAACCACACTGCCGCCCTCCCCCCGCTCTGGACGCTCTACTGGCTCGCCCTGCTGCTCTGGACCCTGTTTGGCCAGAACCCTGACAATCCCCGCCATCTGGCCCCCGTCACCCTGCTCGGTATCGCGCTGCTGGCAGGCTGGCTGCCGCGCCGTGGCGAGTGGCCGGTCGCGGTGGCCGGATT
>NZ_JRJY01000107.1:54617-80049 GCF_000801015.1 Aeromonas sp. ZOR0001
CGCGACCTTTACCCTGCCCCATCCGCCCGCCATGGTGCAGGCAGCAAGGCTGGCAGAAACAGTCTGCCCGGCGCTGGTGACCCAGTGGGGGGTGAGACTGCTGCGGGAGACTACGGCACTGCCGGTGACCGATGGCTGGTACAAGGGGGATGCGGCGCTGGCGCTCTCTCAGGGAGCCTGCCGCCTCAGTCGCCGCCCCATCGCCGCAAGCGAAATGCCCACTGCGGTGCGCCAGCACTGGTTTGCCCCACGCTTTGCCGCCGAGCCCGGCCTCTGGCTCGCCATTCCCTCGCTGCAGACAACCCATGGGGAAAGTGACAAGAAACACAGAAAGAGCACAAAAAACCAACAAGGCAACTAAAAAAGAGGGGGACAACTCGGGTACACTCACTGCGCATCCATAACAGACGAGTCTCCTTATGCGTGTAACCAGAGAGTGGCTGTGGGTTTTGTCGGTGCTGACCGGGGCCTGTGCCCTCCTGTTGCTGCCATTCTGGCTGCGCGGCGGCAGTCAGGGCCATGATCTGTTTCACCACCTGCTCTCCGGTCACTTCTTTGCCGTGCAACTGTGGCAAGGTGAACTCTATCCGCGCTGGTTGATGGAGATGAACGGCGCCTTCGGCAGCCCGGTCTTTTTCTTCTATCCCCCCCTGCCCTACTATGTGAGCGCCCTGTTCGCTGGCCCCACCCCACTGGCCCACGAGGCGATAACGCCGCTGCTCTGGAGCAGCAGCGTGGCACTCTGGCTCTCCGGCCTGTTTGCCTATCTCTGGTTGCGCCCCTTTGCCGGCCACGGACGGGCGCTGGCGGCCAGTCTACTCTATATGGCGCTGCCCTATCATCTGGCCATCGATATCTACGCCCGCTTTGCCCTGGCAGAGAGCTGGGCCTTCGTCTGGGCACCGCTGGCACTGCTGGCGCAGGATCGCCTCTGCCGCGGCGCCCCCTTTGCGCTACTGCTGCTCGCACTGGCCGTCTCCATGCTGACGCTTTCCCATCTACCAAGCACCCTGCTTATTCTGGGCTTGCTCACCCTGCGCAGCCTGCTACTGGTCTGGCGCTACAAGGGGAGCACAACGCTTGTCAGTGTCCCTGTCACCGCCTCCCCGCTCATTGGCACCCTGCTGGGCCAGCTCTGGGGGTTGGCGATGGCCAGCCTGTTGCTGCTGCCCGCCCTGCTGGATCAGGGGGGGATCTCCATGGAGCAGATGCGCACCGGCATGTTCGAATTTCAGCGCAACTTTCTCGATCGTTTGCCCCAAAGCCGTGATGACTGGCGCTTTCGCGGCCATCTCGCCTGGCTGACGCTGCTCACCCTGGCTCTGCTGCTGGTAGCTTGGGCTGCCGCCCGCGAGCCGCGCCATCCCGAGTTGCTGCTCTGGGGGGTCATTGGCACCCTGAGCTTTCTGATGATGCTGCCACCAAGCGAGCCCCTGTGGCGCCTGCTCACTCCGTTGCAACTGGTGCAATTTCCCTGGCGCCTCAATCTGCTGCTGGTCATCGCTACCGTCGCCGTGGTAGCGCTGGGTACCCCCACCTATCGCCCGTGGCAGTGGGTCTGGTGGTTACTGCTTGCCCTCACCCTGCTCTCGCAGGGACTCTATGTACGCGAGGCGCCGCTCACCCAGGCTCCCGTAAAGAGTCAGCTCGACGGGGAGTTCGACAGCAAGCGCAGCGCCCGCGAATACCGACCAAAGCAGGTGCCGCGCGGCATGTTTGCCCCCACCCTGCTGGCCTGGAAAGAGGAATTCCAGCCCGCCATCACCAGCGACCATCAGGGGGTGAACTGGCAGATCCAGCGCTGGCAGCCTCGTCATATCGAATTGACGGTGGATGCCCCGGCGCCCGCCAAACTGATCCTGCACCAGTTTGATTACCCGGGCTGGCAGGCAAGGCTCGACCAGCGCCTGCCGCTGAGCGTCAGCAGCACCCGCAACGGCCTGGTGCAGGTCTGGGTGCCTGCCGGACAACACAGCCTCACCTTTACCCTCACCGCCCGCTGGCCGGAGCGGCTCGGGTACGCCATCTCGTTGCTGGCCTGGCTGCTCTGGCTGGGGGGGGTGATCCGCGCAGCGCGCCCGCATGACCGCAAGCGTGATTCCCAAGGTGGCTGAGCGGCCGGGCACCTCCCCCTTTTGAGGGGGCAGGAACGTCATGCCGAGCGGGGGCAAACCTGATAGACTCGCCCTTCTCCCTTTTTCAACCAAGGTTCACCAGCGGATACCCTATGCCCCAATCGCCAACAGCTCAGGCTGCCGCCCTCTCCCCCCGTTTCCTGTTTATCCTGCTGGGCGCCCTGGCGGGTCTGACCCCGCTGGCGGTGGATATGTATCTGCCCGCCATTCCGGCCATCGCCCGGGATCTGGCTACCAGCATCGACGGTGCCCAGCTCACCATCAGCGCCTTTTTGGGCGGCTTTGCCATCGGCCAGCTCTTCTACGGCCCGCTCGCCGACAGCTATGGCCGCAAGCCGGTGATCCTGGCGGGGCTCATCATGTTTGCCATCGCCTCGGTGGGCTGCGCCATGGCGGACTCCCTGCCCGAATTGCTGGCCTATAGGATGTTGCAGGCAGCGGGCGGTGCGGCGGGCTCTGTGGTGGTCAATGCCCTGCTGCGAGACCTGTTCGAGAAGGATGCGTTTTCTCGCGCCATGTCGTTCGTCATTCTGGTGATGACGCTGGCGCCGCTGGTGGCCCCTGTGGTGGGCGGCTATATCAGTGCCCACGCCGACTGGCGGGTGATCTTCTGGCTGCTGGTGGGGATCAGCCTGCTGATCTGTCTGGTGATGCAGTGGAAAATTCAGGAGACCCTGAAACCGGAGCACCGTCAGCCCCTTAATCTAGGCCAGATCCTCAAGAACTACTGGGGGGTGCTCTCCCATCGCGGCGCCATGGGTTATGTGCTGTGCGGCTCCCTCTCCAGCTCCGGCATGTTCGCTTTCTTAAGCGGCTCCCCTTACGTCTATATCGAGTACTT
The DNA here is from genome assembly GCF_000801015.1 of Aeromonas sp. ZOR0001. Lineage (NCBI taxonomy): Bacteria > Pseudomonadati > Pseudomonadota > Gammaproteobacteria > Aeromonadales > Aeromonadaceae > Aeromonas > Aeromonas sp. ZOR0001. Next base: position 57,594 of record NZ_JRJY01000107.1, read on the forward strand.
CAAGGTGCCGACCGAGCACTACGGCTGGCTGTTTGGCCTCAATATCCTGCTGATGATGGTGGTCACCTTCGTCAATAGCCGACTGGTGAAAGGGGTGGGTGCCGAGCGGATGCTGCAATACGGCCTGCTGGTGCTGCCCTGCGCGGGCGCCCTGCTGGTCTACAACGCCTGGAGCCAGACCGGCGGTCTGTGGGGCATCGTCATTCCGGTGGTACTGTTTGTCGGCCATATCAGTCTGGTGGGCGCCAACGCTATGACCGGCCTGATGGGCCACTTCCCGCAATCTGCGGGCACCGCCTCGGCACTGGCGGGCACCCTGCGCTTTGGCATCGGCGCCCTGGTCGGCATTCTGGTCAACCTCAATCCGCCCCACTCACCGCTGCCCATGGCCATCGCCATCGCCTGCTGCGGCGTGGGCTCCACCCTGAGTTACTGGCTGCTGACCGGCAAGCGAGGCGATTGATCCCCCGCCACCTGTCAGGGAAAACGAAAGAGGCTTCCGTCAACGGAAGCCTCTTTTCGTACTGGCTCGTACTGGCGGCCAGACGTTCAGAACTGGGCGCTGTTGAGCCAGAGGTGCGCCCCTATGCTCACCAGATAACCGAGCAAGATGGCAGGCAGCCACTTCAGGTGGCCAAAAAAGGTATACATGCCGTGGGCCTGTCCCATCAGGGCCACCCCGGCCGCAGAGCCAATGGAGAGCAGGCTGCCGCCCACTCCGGCGGTCAGGGTCACCAGCAGCCACTGTCCCAGCGCCATATCCGGGTTCATCGAGAGCACGGCAAACATCACGGGAATGTTGTCGATGACGGAGGACAAGACCCCGATGAAGATGTTGGCCATGGTGGGGTCCCCAGCGTCATACAGCCAGTGTGATACCAGCTCCAGATACCCCATAAAGCCCAGCCCACCGACACACATCACCACCCCGTAGAAGAAGAGCAGGGTATCCCACTCCGCCTTGGCCACCTTGTTGAACACGTCAAATGGCACCACAGAACCCAGACTGCGCAACCGCACCTCATCACCATTGCGTTCATAGAGCGCACGCTTGCGGGCAAGGGATCGTGGCAGCGACTTGCGCAAAAAGAAGCCGAAAAACTGCAGATAACCGAGCCCCAGCATCATGCCCAGTACGGGTGGTAGATGGAGGAAACTGTGGCATAGCACCGCCGTGATGATGGTCAGCAAGAACAGCGCGACGATACGGCGGGCCCCCCGCTTGAGATCGACCACCTCGTTATCAGCCTCCGGCACATGACGCGGCACCATCAGGCTCATCAGGATGGCTGGCACCAGAAAATTGAGCAGAGAGGGAATAAGCAGGGTGAAGAACTGGCCAAATTGCACCTTGCCCGCCTGCCACACCATCAGGGTGGTGATATCGCCAAAGGGACTGAACGCCCCTCCGGCGTTGGCGGCGATCACTATGTTGATGCAGGCAAGATTGACAAAACGTCGATCTCCGTTGGCCACCTTCAACACCACGGCGCACATCAAGAGCGCTGTGGTCAGGTTGTCTGCCACCGGCGAAATACAAAAAGCAAGCCCGCCGGTCAACCAGAACAGGGTGCGCAGGTGAAAGCCGGATCGCACCAGCCAGGCGCGCAGGGCATCGAACAACCGCCGATCCTCCATGGCGTTGATATAGGTCATCGCCACCAGCAGGAACAGCATCAGCTCGGCATATTCCAGCAGGGTATGGCGAAATGCCTGCTCGGCGACAGGGCTCATCCCCTGCTGTGCATAGGCGATACCGATCAGGATCCAGATCACCCCGGCGGCCACCAGCACGGGTTTGGACTTGCGCAGTTGCAGATACTCTTCAGCCATCACCAGGGCGTAGGCCAACACAAACAATCCGACACAAAAAAGTCCGATTGAGGAGGATGTCAACAGAACAGGGCCACTACTGGCATGGGCGGGAGGGATAAACAGGGACAGCAGCAAAATAACAGGGGTGAGCGCAGACATGGTCTCTTCCTTTTAGAACCGTCTGGCAATGATGCTAGCACCTGGATGAAAAGAAAAATTCATCCAGGTCAATTAACGCTTAATTGGTTTGCTGTCGAAACGCGGGATTATTTCTTGCCGAAACCCGACTGCTTGAGGGTATAGCCTGCGCTGTTTTGCCAGGCATCCAGACCGCTGCGGTTATTGCCCGCCACCAGACTGGCGGCCAGACTCGGACTGTTGAACAGCTGATCGGCGGTAAAGACAAAGCCGCCCTGACTGCGGGGCACTATGACCCCCTTCTCCAGCAGTTCGTGACGCAGCTCGATCACCGCTTCACGCAGGGAGGCTGCATCTTCGCCATTGGCGGTTGAACCGGCCAGCACCATAAAGCCGGGATTTTGCCGCTTGCCCACCGGATAACCGTGAGCCTCGGCCCCTTTGCCGTTGAAGTGGTAGAGCTCGCGCTCCCCCGGCCGGTTGTCGGAGAGTGCCTTTTGCAGGGTCATCAGCTCGTTGTAGATCTCGATGGGGACGACGGCAGCCTGCTTGTTGCCCTTGCTATCGATGATAAAACTGACTTGCTTGTGTAACATCCTTGCTCATCCTGTGACCCATGGAAGCCCCTATTCTAACCACCTCGGGCAAGCGGGATCCAGCGAGGATCCACTGCTCTTTTGCCGCCTTGATCACTAACTGGCACTCTTGATCAACCGTAAGGGGTGTTGATCAATGCCGGCCGTGCTAGCGTACCAAGCATGATGAAAGCCATTGACCATCAAACGGTTACCCCATGCTGACCCTGCGCAACCTCTGCAAGAGCTTCGATAACGGCAGTGAACGACTGCCGCTGTTCCACCATCTCGATCTCGCCCTCCCCGCTGGCGAGATCACCCTGCTGCTGGGCCAAAGCGGCTGCGGCAAGTCCACCCTGCTCAATCTGATCGCCGGGCTGATTGCACCGGACGAAGGTGAGATCTGGCTGGGGGAGACCCGGATCGACACCCGATCCCCAGACGAGCGGGCGCGCCTGCGGGGCCGCCATTTCGGTATCGTCTATCAGGATTTCAACCTGCTGCCGACCCTGAACGTGGCCGAGAATCTGGCCCTGCCGCTCGCCATCAACGCTCTGCCACCGGATGAGACAAAGATTGACCAGTTGCTGCACCGGCTCGATATGAGCCACAAGCGCCATGCCTGGCCGGAGCAGCTCTCCGGCGGTCAGCGACAGCGGGTGGCGCTGGCCCGCGCCCTTATCCATCAGCCCCAGTGGCTGCTCGCCGACGAGCCCACCGGCAGCCTCGATGAGCACAATGCCGAACAGGTGATGGCGTTGATGGTGGCGGCGGTGCGCGATACCGGCGCAGGCTTGCTACTGGTGAGCCACAACCCCGCCTATGCTGCGCTGGCAGACAGGGTGCTTCGCCTCGAAGGGGGGCAACTTATCGAGCTCAAGGGGCCCCGTCATGACTAAACAGCGACTGCGCCAGCCGGGGGCATGCTGATGCTGCCACTCAAAGCGCTGCTGCGCCTCTATCGCAGCCACCCCTGGTTGCTGCTGATGAGTCTGGCCGGGCTGGTATTGGGGGTGTCGCTGGTAGTGGCCATCGAGCTGCTCAATCACAGTGCCCGCACCAACTTCGTCGCCGCTCGCAGCCAGCTGGCAGGGGAAGCCAACTACCGGCTGGCCCACGCTGGCGGGCTGGATGAGCAGCTTTACGTGCAGCTGGTGACCAGCCAGCCCGCCCTCGATGCCATGCCCCAGCTCCATGACTGGCTCAAGGATGAAGAGGGGCGCAGCTTTCAACTGCTGGGGATGGATCTCTTCAACCCCGGCCCCCTTCGCCAGCTGTTTGGCGCCCAACCCGCGAGCGAACCCGCCTTCTCCTTAACCCGTGCCGACAGCATCTGGCTGGCGGCCCCCGAAGCGGAGCGCCTTGGCTGGCAGGCGGGCCAGAGCCGCCGCTTTGTATTGGGCGGCAACGATGGCGCCAGCGCCAAACCCCTGACCCTGACGCTGGCAGGCACCTTTGAACCGGGCGCCGTGCCCATGGAGCGACTGCTGATAACCGACATCGGCCTCGCCCAGCCCTTGCTGGGCAAAGCGGGTCGGCTCGATCGCATCGTCTTCAAGCTAAGTGAAGACGAGGCTCGCACCCTGCAGGCCACTCTGCAAACCCGTTACCCTAACCAGCCCTTGTGGCTTGAACCCATCAGCCCGGCGCTCGATGCCAGCCAGCTTGGCGATGCGCTGGCCCTTAACCTGACGGCGCTCTCATTGCTCGCCATGGCGGTAGGATTGTTTCTGGTGTTCAACGCCCAGCGATTTGTCCAGAGCGTGCGCCGCCCCCAGCTGGCCCAGTTGATCATTCTGGGGATGGGGCCGAGTCGGGTGCTGCGCTGGCTCATTCTGGAGCTACTTATTCTTGCCACCCTCGGCACCCTGCTCGGGGCGCTGCTCGGCAGCCTGTTGGCGCTGGTGCTGATGGGGCAACTGACCCAGGCGCTGGCCGATCTCTATGGGCCCAACCCCATCGATCTGCTTCGCCTCTCCCCCGTGAGCCTGCTCAAGGCGCTGTTGATCGGGCTGCTCGGCACGCTGACCGCCAACCTGCCCGGCTGGTGGCAACTGCTGCGCCAATCCCCCCTCGAACTGCGAGCAGGAAACAGCCGTCCCCCCGTGCACCCGTGGCGACGGCGCGTGCTGGCCATCGCCATCTTGCTGCTGTGCGCTCTGTGCCTGTGGTTGCCGCAAACGGGTCTGAGTGGCGCCCTCTTTATCGCCGGCGGCTGGCTGCTGGCCATGGCGCTCTGGCTGCCCGATGCCCTGCGCGGCCTGCTTGGCTGGCTGCGACGGCGCGCGGGCGGTCCCCTCACCGCCCGGCTCGGGGTGGCCGAGACCCTCTATCACCTCGATCGCACCGCCATCGCGGTGATGGCGTTGCAGCTCGCCATCGCGGCGGCCATCGGCATCGGGGTCATGGTGTCGAGCTTTCGCTCAAGCGTGGAGATCTGGCTCGGCCAGCGTCTGGCCGCCGATCTCTATGTCACCGCCCCCAAGGGGGTGGCGGACAACAAGGGCACCTTGAGCGATACAACCCTTAAGACCCTGCTCGCCAATCCGCTGGTGAGCGCCGCCTCGCGCCGCTCGGTACACCCCGCCCGCTGGCAGGGGCAGCCCATCGAGTGGGCGCAGATGGACTTTATCCCCCAGCTTAAAGCGGCCTATCCGCTGCTGACCGGACGCTGGCCGACCCGTCCTGACGAGGTGCTGGCGAGCGAACCGCTGACGGTGCGCCTCGGGGTCAAAGTGGGCCAGACATTGGCAATCAGCGGCGAGCAGGGGCCAAGGCAGTTCACCGTCACCGGCGTCTATCAGGACTACGGCAGCGACAAGGGGCAAATTCTGCACGCCTTCGAGGCGGGGGCGGTGCAATCCCTCGCCCTCTTTAGCAACGACCCCGAACAACTGGCCGATCGCCTGCGCGAGCGCTTTGGCGAGCAGCTCAATCTGCTCTCCGCCCCCGCCATTCACAGCGCGGCGCTCAAGGTGTTTGACCAGACCTTTGTGGTGACCGAGCTATTGAAACTGCTGATCCTTGGCATCGCCTTTGTCGGGATCGGCTCGGCCTTTATGGTACTGGGGCTGGCACGCCGTGGCGAGCTGCAGACCTTGCAGAGTCTGGGCTTGAGCCCCCGCCACTGCCGCCAGCTGCTGGTGTGGCAAGGGGCGGGATTGGGGCTGCTCACCGCCCTGCTGGCACTGCCGGTGGGGTATGGCCTCGCCTGGGTGCTGATCGAGGTGGTTAACCCCCGCGCCTTTGGCTGGCGCCTCGCCTTCGAGGCCGCCCCCCTTCATGCGGTCACCGCCCTGTTGCTGGCACCGGTCTGTGGCGCATTGGCATCCTGGTATGCGGCAAGGAGAGTGGTATGACATATCGGTTAGCGCACTGGCTCAGCCATGGCTTGCAGCTCCCATTGAGCACTTCCCTCTCTCCGCCCTTTCTTCAGCGCAGAGAAGAGCAGAGTGCGGCATTGAACCATCCCCTCTCCCTTCGGGAGAGGGCCAGGGTGAGGGGAAGCTTGTCCTCCTTACGGCCTCTGTGGCTCGCAGCCCTCTTGATCCCGCTGATTGCCATGATCGACAGCGCGCAGGCCAGCGATCTGGGCGCCCTGCTCGGCGGCGGCAGCGACAGCTTTAAAAAGGTGCTGCCGGGGCAAACTATCAAACTGCCGGAGGATCACGCCGCCCACCCCGATTACCGCTCCGAGTGGTGGTATCTCACCGGCAACCTCAAGGATGAGCAGGGGCGCGAATATGGCATGCAGTGGACCCTGTTTAGGCAGGGTATCGAGCAAGAACTCCGCACCAGCAACCCCTGGCTCACTCCCCAGCTCTGGCTGGCCCAGTTTGCCATCACGGATCTCGATCGTGGCAGCCACCAGCAAGATGAACGGGCCAGTCGGCAGGGGCCGGGACTGGCGGGGGCCAGCGGCGGCCAATATTGGCTCAGGGAGTGGCGACTTGCCTCGCAAGGGGCGGCGCTCTTCCCCGCCACCCTCAAGGTGCAGAGCAAGATTGGCGAGCTGAACCTCACCGTCACTGCCGCCAAGCCGCTAGTGCTGCAAGGCAAGGCCGGTTACAGCGAGAAGAGCCCGGGCAACGCCTCCTTTTACTACTCCTACCCGCGCCTCACTCTTCGCGGCACCCTGACTCGCGATGGCGAGACCCGCACCGTCACAGGACAAGGGTGGTTTGATCACGAGTGGAGCAGCTCGGTATTGGCCGAGTGGCAATCGGGCTGGGACTGGTTTTCGCTCCAGTTGAACGATGGCCGCGAGCTGATGCTGTTTCGGCTGCGCACCAAATCGGGACGCGCAGAGCCTGAGAACCGCTACGGCATCTTGATTGAGCCGGATGGCAGCAGCCGGGTGCTCGCCCCCGACGCGATTCGCCTCACCCCGGGCAACACCTGGCGCGGCCCCAAGGGGCAGAATTACCCCGTCGAGTGGCAGCTAAACGCCGCCGGTATGAGCCTCACCATCAAAGCCCGTCAGCCCAATCAGGCCATGACAGGTCGCTTTGACTACTGGGAGGGTGCAGTCTCTGTTTCGGGGGATGCCAAGGGCGTCGGCTATCTAGAGATGACCGGCTACTGAACACCCTCGACAAACGTGGCCGGTCTGCTCGATGACCTAAAAACAAATCACCCTTATAACAGGGCATCACTGTGATATTGCCCAGCCATTTCTGTCACTTGGCGCCAGTAGCCAAGGATGCCTTATCTGTTTATTTATTGAACTCCCCTTACCCACTCACCCCGCTGCCAACTTGGCTCAAGTCTGATCCTCGTCAAAAAACCTTTCAAAATCCGAGCGATAAATAACTTTTTGCTCACTTAAATTGGTCGCCGTTTGATATCTTTCTCATCCGGCACTCATGACCCCAAAGGCAGCCGAGGTAAACCGATATTTGATCAACGTCCAATCTGGTTAAACGCTGTACTCGGGGAACTGCAACTCAGTGCGGTAAGGATTCAATTTGATGGAAAATTTATTAATAATAACAGTGGGATAATGTTAAGGAATAATTTAGAGGCTGAATATGAATACTAAGGAGAAAATAAAGCTTTACATTCTTTCACTTATGTTTTTATTTGTCATGGTAATTTTCCTTTCCATTAACATAGAACCTCCACCTTCGGATAGTGACCTAAAACATAATATTATTATATATTATGCCTTATCGAATTGGCTTCCTATATTAATGCTGGCTCTCATTGCATACTGCGAGTTCTTAAGACGTGAATTCGACTTTGAGCTTAATGGAAGTGCTAGTGACAGCTTATTGGTAATTGATTGTAAAAGTGAAAATTATGAACATTTAAGCTTTTTAGCGACATATATTGTTCCGTTTGCAGGACTAAACTTTGACTCCCCATTAAAGTTGCTTGCTTATTTATTTTTATTAATTGTAATTGGCATCATCTTTGTCAGAACAGATAAATATTATACAAATCCTACGCTATCTATTTATGGATACAAACTATACAGGGCCACGTTAGCAGATCATGTCAGCCATTACCATTCCGTAATTGTATTAACAAAACATGACTTAAGAAAAGGGCAGAACATTGCCTATAAATTTATCTCAGAAGATGTTTGCTTTGCTAGGAAAATAAATAATGACTAGAGATGATATTAAAAGTGACATGAAGAGCATTCTAGACACATGCTCAGGGATTAAAGTTTTTTTTATTGATGATGACAATAATGAACTCTATGATTCTGATATTGAAAGTGAGGGTTTGGATGAGTTTATGGTTAGCTTTGTCAGTGACCTGAAAAACAAATTCACTGATAACGAAAAATTCTCAATTCCAAATTTATCTAATGCCGATGAAAGAAAGCATGCGCTTTACTATTTTGATTTTGATGACCAAATTCATGAATTTAAGTATTTAGATAAAGTCAATGAGATGCAAGCCAATAAAATAATTGGCAAGTACCAAGTTAGAAGCAAAGGTCTGTCAAGTATTAAAGCTGTTGTCATAAGGCTTAAAGGAAGTGATGGGAAAGTAATCTCATTTTATCAGTACATACATAGAACATCTCTATGGACTTCGGGGAAAGGAGTTTTCTTTACAACTCATAAGACCCGCGTCGTAAAAATGACAGATGATGTTTTGAGGCTAAATAACAGCTTTATATTTGCCAAAATTGGACAGAACTATTTAATTAATAATGTTAGAGCATTTGAGAAAGAGTTAGGATTTGACAAAATCATCCATGCCAAGGCAGCCCAATATTGCACAAGTATTGAATCGCGCGGTCTTGTCGAAAATCTAGAAAAGTTTAACAAACAGATTAACAAGGAAATTAACTTCGCCAGGAAATTTGTCAAGGTCTTTAAAAACTCAGCAGTGATAGAGCAAAATTTATCTAATGAAGAAATTATCTCGTTTGCCATGAGCAAACCCTTCTATGAAGGGAAGCTAAAATTAACAGAAGACGGTAGTCAATTTGACTTGAATAGCATATCACGCTGTTCTAATTTTCTGCAGCTATTGGATGATGAGTTTTTGAAATCAGAACTAACAGGCATGAACTACATTGCTAGAGCAAAAGATAGAGCTAGCTCCTAGTTTGTCCTGCATACATAGCATTAAAATAAGTCCCTAACAGACTTTTTCTGTCGGGGGCTTATTTATTTCGCTGCCAACGCTTGTAGGGAAAATGCGGCGATAAGCAATACAAGTGCACGGCAATTACGGGTTAGCAACACCGACTTGGCGAGTAATAAAATCCAAGGTAGTACGATTAAACTGCTCCGGCTGCTCCACATTGCAGACATGGCCGCACTGTTCAATGACCGCCAGCGAAGAGCTGGCATCGCGGGCCACCTGTTCGCGTACCGGTGCCAGAAACATATGATCCTCCTCCCCCATCACATAGAGGGTGGGAATGGGCAGGGAGCGTTCACGAAAGTAGCGCATCAGCGGGTTGACCTCGGTGGCGAGGCGGAACCAGCGTTTGAACTCCTTCTGGCAGAGCTTGCGGGCCTCGCGCACAAAGAGATTGCGCGACTCCTGATGGTGCTGGCGCGGCATGATGATGAAGGCAAACAGCCGGTAGAGCCACATATAGGGCAGGAAGTGCTGGCCGAGTCGGCCCAGCTGCACCAGCACCCGCGAGCGGATATCGAGCCGCAAAATGGCGCCCCCCAGTACCATGCTTTTCACCCGCTCCGGGCAGAGCTCCGCCAGATGGCGAATAAGGATGGTGCCAAGGGAGATGCCGACAAAGTGGGCGCGGCGGATGTCGAGATGATCGAGCAGCCGAACGATATCTTCGGTCACTTCCCGAAAGCTGTAGTGGCCCTTGACCACCTGTTGCAGCTGGTGAGACTGGCCGTGGCCGCGCAAATCCAGCAGCAATACATTGAAGTGTTCGCGATAGGCGCGCAGCTGTTTGAACCAGATGGAGGAGCTGCCACCGGCGCCGTGGACAAACACCACCCAATCCCGCTCGGGACCCAGTTCGAAAGTCTTGTGATACAACATCCAATAGGCTCCCTTGGTGATGGGGGGTATACTCGGCTGCGCGCATATTAACAGAACAGCCCCGCCGATAGATATGCGCCTGACATGACCCGGATCACCCCTTGCGCGAGAACTTTCCATGGATTTGACCCGTTTGCGCCACTTTCTGCTGACCCTGCCAGGCGCCACCGAAGATACCCCGTTTGGCCCGGAGATCCTGGTCTACCGCATCGCGGGCAAGATGTTCGCGCTGGTGGATTGGCAGGCCGAGCCGCTTACCATCAACCTCAAATGCGAGCCAGAACTGGCGTTGCTGCTGCGCGAGATCCACCCCGAGGTCAAACCGGGCTGGCATATGAACAAGCAACACTGGAACACAGTGACCCTGAACAGCACCTTGCCAGATGATCTGTGGCAAGGCTGGGTGCACCACTCCTATGAGCGGGTTGTCTCGGGTCTGCCCAAAGCCAAACGGCCACAGGCGCCGCGCCCCCTCTCCCCCACTGACGACCCAACCTTATGACCCCAGCACTTAATCCAGCACTTTGTATTGTCCCCCTTGGCGAGGCACATATCCCCGCTCTCGTGACCCTGTTTGAGCAGGCGGTGCGACGCTGCGGCCCCGAGCACTACAGCGCCGAGCAGGTGGAGCAGTGGGCCCTCGGTTCACAACATCCGGGCTTTGTCAGCCAGCTGCGCGAACACCACGGCTGGGTAGCGGAGCTGGCAAATGTGCCCCTCGGGTTTGTCACTCTGAGCCCCGATGGCCACCTCAGTCTGCTCTATGTGAGCGCCGACCATCAGCGCCAGGGACTGGGCAATCTGCTGCTCACCACGGCGCTCGCGGCGGCCCGAGGGCTCGGTCTGCCCCTCATCACCACCGAGGCCAGCGCCTTCAGTTATGAGCTATTTTTACGACATGGCTTTACGTTGACCGGGCTGGAGTGCGTGGAGCGGGGCGGAGTCAGTTTTACTCGCCATCGCCTGCACTGCTGCTTGCCAAGCTAGGGCAAGCCACTAAAATACGCTTAATTTTCGTATTGTTACTGTATTGAGGCAGCAACCATGGTGGTAGAAAGTGAAGGCTATATCTCGCTGATCGAGTATCTGGTGGAGAGTTTGGGATTGTTTGAATCCCAGCAACAGAACGATGGTGAAGAGACCATCGAAGATCTGGTCAGTGGCCGTGTTGCCAGCAACCTGATGGCCATTTGCGAGCAAAACCCCCAGCTCGATCCCAAGGTGCGTTTCGCCATCATGCAGGAGGCCGACGCCGTGGTCGCCGATCTGGAAGAGGTGCTCTCCGCCGTCTGGCTGCGCGCCCCGACCCCGGAACAGAAAACCTTCCTCATCGAGTTTATCGATCTCATCAAGAACCTGTTCGACAGCGCCATCGGCTGATCTGCCGTCCGGCTCTCCCGCCCAACGCAAGATTGCAAAACAGCAGATAAGGAAAAGGGCCGCCTTGGTGGGCAGCCCTGCTTGCTATCATTTTCAACCCGCCAGTGCGTTCATTCATCAGGCGGTTATCAAGGCAAGAAATGTGTCTGGACTTTGCATCCGATCCCTGGACGCTACCTAGTTAGTCCCGACTGGTCGCAATAAGTTCCCTCCTCCGACCATTTATTTTCACTTTTATTAAGAAATCGACTACAAACCTGTTCAGCGGTTCAGGCTGGGCGGCAAACAGACTCCGATGCCACCCAATCCGCAGTAACCATCCGGGTTTTTCTCCAGATATTGCTGATGGTAATCCTCGGCATAGTAGAAGGGCGCCAGCGGCAGAATGCGGGTGGTGATGGCACGGCTGTCGCCGCTTGCCGCCATCGCCTGCTGATAGGCCGCCATGCTCTGCTGGGCAATGATCTGCTGGCTCTCATCGCCATAGAAGATCACCGAGCGATACTGGGTGCCAATGTCCCCACCCTGACGCATCCCCTGCGCCGGATCGTGCTGCTCCCAGAACAGTCTGAGCAGATCGCCGTAGCTGATCAGCGCCGGATCAAACACCACCTGCACCGTCTCGGCATGGCCGGTCAAGCCGCTGCACACCTCTTTGTAGGTGGGATTCTGGGTCACGCCGCCCTGATAACCGGCCGCAGTGGAGTAGACGCCCGGCTGCTGCCAGAACAGGCGCTCCACCCCCCAGAAACAGCCCATACCAAACCAGGCGATCTCCATGTTCTCGGGCCAGGGACCCTGGGTCGGGTTGCCATTCACCGCATGCTGCTGACCAATCACCATCGCTTCGCGTCGTCCCGGCAGGGCATCTGCCGGTGAAATAATCTGTTCCATGAATTCTGTCCTTGTATAAAACCCTGTGAAATCACACAGCTGACGAAAAGGAGCATCGAAGATAGCAGTTTATCGCGCCGGATCAACCGGCGGCCCCCTCCCCGCTCGCCCCAGCGGCCATCTGCACCGTCCGTCACTCTTTCCCGATCCGCACGGCCAAGCCGCCCCTCGTAGACCAGAAACGACCAAAATCAATATTTAGTCTTGATTTGTGAATTAATTTTCATATATTGAGCCAATCGCTGTTTTTTTATGGAAGAAATATCAAGTGCGTGAACGCGAACCCAGTCTGGTCAATGCCTTCCGGCAATCCACCCCCTATGTCAATGTGCATCGGGGTGCCACCTTTGTGCTGATGATGGGGGGAGAAGCCATCAGCCACCCCAACTTCGCCAATATCGTCAGCGATATCGCCCTGCTGCAGACACTGGGCATACGCCTGGTGCTGGTGTTTGGTTCACGTCCGCAAAACGATGAGGCGCTGGCCCGCGCCGGTATCGAGGCCCAGTACCACAAGCGGATCCGGGTCACCGATGACGAGAGTTTCACCATCATCAAACAGGTGTGTGGCGGCCTGCAATACGACATCACCGCCCAGCTCTCCATGGGGCTCGCCAACACCCCCATGCAGGGGGCGCGGATCAGCGTGGTGAGCGGCAACTTCGTCACTGCCCAGCCGCTGGGGGTGGATGATGGCATCGACTTTTGCCATAGCGGCCGGGTGCGCCGCATCGACGTGGAGGGGATCACCCGCCAGCTCGATCAGAAGAGTCTGGTACTGATCTCCCCCATCGGCTGTTCGGTCACCGGCGAGAGCTTTAACCTGAGCTCCGAAGAGGTGGCCCGCCGGGTGGCGGTCGATCTCAAGGCGGACAAGCTCATCTGCTTTAGCAGCACCCAGGGGGTAATGGACAGGCGCGGAGAAGCCATCTCCGAGCTCTTCCCCGAGCAGGCCGAAGAGCTGCTGGTGGAGCTGGAGCAGGCGGGCGAAGAGATGTCCGGCACCGCCCGCTACCTGCGCGCAGCCATTGCCTCCTGCCGCGGCGGCGTGCCCCGCTCCCATCTGGTGAGCTATCAGGATGATGGCGCCATGCTGCAGGAGCTGTTCAGCCGTGACGGCCTCGGCACCCAGATAGTGCGGGAAAGTGCCGAGCAGGCCCGCGCCGCCACCATCGAGGATATCGGCGGCATTCTGGATCTCATTCGCCCGCTGGAGGAGGAAGGCATTCTGGTGCGCCGCTCCCGCGAACAGCTGGAGATGGAGATCGACAAGTTCACCATCATCGAGCGCGATGGCCTCATCATCGGCTGCGCGGCCCTCTACTGCTTTATGGAAGAGGCGATGGCGGAGATGGCCTGCGTCGCCATCCATCCCGACTATCGCAACTCCAACCGGGGGGATCAGCTGGTGGCCAAAGTGGCCGAGCGGGCCAAGCGGCTCGGCATTCGCCGCCTGTTCGTGCTCACCACCCGCTCCATCCACTGGTTCCGGGAGCGGGGCTTCGATCCGCTGGAAGTGGAAGATCTGCCGGTGGCACGCCAGCGTCTCTACAACTGGCAGCGCCGTTCCAAGGTTTTGTCAAAGACCATTGCCTAAGCCATTGATTCTGTGTTGAGTTAGCTGACAATTTGAACTTTTTCACAAACTCGATTGACAGTGCAATCCAACGCAGGGTATTTCTAAATGCACTCCACCGCCCTGGTGGAGCCAGAAGAGGAGCGCTGCCCAGGCAGCCCAAGGGAGGACGCCAGCGTCCGGTGAACTTGGGTCAGGGGGAGCAGCGCCGAGACGAGTGAGGAGACTGGTAACCTCAACGTCGGCCGCGGGGGCTGAATCCCCCGGGTTGTCATCGGTAGTGATCATCCCCCACCGCGCCCTGTCAGGGGCGGTACGGGATGGGCTCTGCAGGTGGAGTGCTTCTGGCCGGGATAGCTTCGTTCATTCCTGCCATTTTCAGCCTCCTCCTCTCTTTTTTGCCCGATGGAACCGGAATCTTAAAATAAGACAGGAGTAAGCAATGAGCCCGATCAATGTCGCCAAGTTTGGCGGAACCAGTGTCGCCAACTTCCCGGCCATGAATCACTGCGCCGATATCGTGCTGGCCAATCCCGCCACTCGGGTGGTGGTACTGAGCGCCAGCGCCGGTGTCACCAACTTGCTGGTCGCTCTGGCACAAGGGGAGCTGGACGAAGCGGGCCGCGACGAGCAGCTGGCCAAACTGGCCGGGATCCAGCAGGCCATTCTGGCCGATCTCGGCAACCCTGTTGATGTGAGCGCCCTCATTCATGGCCAGCTGGACGAAATTCGCCTCATGGCCCAGCAAGCCCACCAACATACCGATGCGGAGCTGGCCGATCGCCTCATCGCCTGCGGCGAGCTGATGTCTACCCGCCTCTTTACCGAACTGCTGCGCCAGCGCGGCGTCAAGGCCCACTGGCAGGATGTGCGCCAGCTGATGCGCACCGACAGCCGCTTTGGCAAGGCCACCGTCGATCTGGCCACCACCCGTACCCTCTGCCAGCAGACGCTGGGCCCGCAGCTTGGCGACAGCCTGATCATCACCCAGGGCTTTATCGGCGCCGATGGCGATGGCCGCACCACCACGCTCGGTCGCGGCGGCTCTGACTACAGCGCGGCCCTGCTCGCCGAAGCGCTCGATGCCGCCAGTATCGAGATCTGGACCGATGTGCCCGGCATCTACACCACGGATCCGCGCCTCGTCACCCGCGCCCGCCCCATTCCCGAAATCAGCTTTGTCGAAGCGGCCGAGATGGCCACCTTCGGCGCCAAGGTGCTGCACCCCGCCACCCTTCAACCGGCGGTGCGCCAGAATATTCCGGTGTTTGTCGGCTCCGCCAAGGACCCCGCCGCCGGTGGTACCTGGATCCGCGCCAGCACAGATTCAAGCCCGCTGTTTCGCGCCGTCGCCCTGCGCCGCCAGCAGGTGCTGGTGACCCTGCACAGCCTCAACATGTTCCACGCCTACGGCTTCCTGGCCGAAGTGTTCGGCATTCTGGCCCGTCACCGCATCTCGGTCGACCTCATCACTACCTCGGAAGTGAGCGTATCGCTGACGCTGGATCACACCGGCAGCCAGAGCAACGGCGAACCGATCCTGAGCGACAAGGTACTGGCCGAGCTGGGCCAGCTTTGCAAGGTGGAGGTGGAAACCGGTCTGGCACTGGTGGCGCTCATCGGCAACCGGATGAGCGAAGTGAACGGGGTGGGCAGTCAGGTCTTTGACGCCCTGCGCGAGCACAACATCCGGATGATCTGCTACGGCGCCAGCGCCCACAACCTCTGCTTCCTGGTCAAGGAGAGCGAGGCGGGCAATATCGTCAACCGCCTCCATCAGGAGTTGCTGGACTGACCCTCAACCGAGGCAATTCCGGCCATGCAACAGGGCGCCTGCAAGGCGCCCTGTTTATTTGTATTCCGCAAAGGTATCGGCTCAGGCAAGGCTGGTGGCAGGCAACTGGCAGGCCACGGCTTCCCGGCGCAGTTGCTGCAAGCGGGTCAGCAGCCCGGTCTGGCCGAGCTCAGTCTCCTGAGGCGAGAGATTGTCCACCAGCAGCGGATAGTGATCCTTCACCGCCTGCATCAACCAGTCGAGGCGACGCAGGGTGAGCGGGCCGCAGCTCTGGCCGCTCAGATCATCGGCCACATCGAGTCGGTGGCTGCGATACATGTCACGCCACCAGTTGGCGACCAGCGCCTCGTCGCTCGCCAGCGCGGCGCTCCACTCCCCTTGCAGGGCGTGCAGGCGGGCCAGCACGGGCGCGCTGGCCCCTTCACGGATCAGGTGGTGGATCTCCCGTTTGACCCATTTCAGACAAAGCTCGCGCCAGTAGCGAAATTGCGGCAGAGGATCGGCCTCATCGAGCCAAAGCCCCGAGAGGGTGCGGGTCTCCAACCGCTCCGGCACATGGAACTGCGGGTCGACCAGACCGTTGGAGTTGTATTCAAAGCGGGGATCGAAGGTCCACATATAGCCAAAGTCGAACACGCAGATCTGCTCGCCGTCATCGAGCAGGTTGCCCGGGCTCGGGTCCCAGTCAAACCAGCCCCAGCGGGCCAGCTCCCCCTGCACCTCCAGCATCTGGGCCAGATTGCGTTCGTTGAGCTGATGGACCGGCACACCCCGCAACCAGGGAGAGACCAGCACCCCGGCCCGCGCCGAGCCGAAGCTGGTGCAGACCACGTGGGAGAGGACAGTAGGGTGCAGCTCGCGCAGCGCCTCGATTTCGCGCCGCCGCTCCAGCTCGGTCAGAAAGGCAGTCTTGCCATCAAGATTGGCCACCAGTGAATCCTGACGGCGCCGCTTGAGGCACCAGTGATGCCCCTCCACCTTGAGGTGAAACACCTCGGCGGTGAGACCGTGGCGATAGACCTTGACCACAGCCGGATGGCTATCCTTCAGCTTGACCAGTTGGGCCAGAGGCAGCGGGCAGTCGCGCTCGCGTCCGATCCGGATCTCTTCCTTGCTCTCCAGCATGCGCAGCAATCTGGCCTGACGTGCCATCACTTTGGGATTCATACATGTACCTCCAGTCGCTATCGAGAGACTAAACAGCAGATCCCTCCCAAGCCAGTGGCAAAACCCCATGATGACGCTTTCATCACATATTCCGAACAACCCCTCGATCGGGATCACAATTTGCAAGGTTGAGCTGTAACCAAATATTCATTAAGTGGTCATTAAATTGACAAGCTGAAACAAGGCCCGCACCATCGGGTCAAACTCTATGCGGATGAACGATCTCTCCCTCACTCGCTCAAAGGATGAGCTTATATGAATCGCCCCTCCTCAGGCCGCCCCCGCGTCCTGAGTCTGCCCTCTCTGCTGCTTGCCCTGCTGGGCGGATTGCTGCTGCTGACCCTGTTGTTGCCGCTGATCAATCCCGGTAGCTGGCTGGGCCGTGCCCAACCGCTGGTGCTGGGCCCCGCCGACAATCCGCTGGCCACCCTCACCCGCCACGCCCTGCTCTATAAAAGCGACAGCCGCGGCCTCTATCTGGTGGTGCGCAGCCAGTGGCAGTTGCGAGGGCCGCTGCAAGCGGGGGACAAGGTGCGAGTGGAGCTGCTCAACGACAAGGGGGAGCGGATTGACCAGCTGAGTCAGGCGGTGGATAAGCGTCAGGTGTGCCGCAATAACCGCTGCACCCTGGATCTCAACAGCACCTTGCGCGCCCCGGATGACGCGCTGGCCAGCCGTTATCAGCTGCGCATCGGTCTGCTGCTCAAGGATCGCCCCGAGAGCGGCGACTTCAGCCAGATCCTGCAAACCCTGCCGGAGCAGGGCTTCAACCTCACCTATCTGGTGGTGAGCCTGACGCTGGTGCTGGCCCTGAGCGCCGCCGTGCTCAATACGGTGCTGCCAAAGCTGCGCCGCAGCCTGCGCTGGCGGATCATCGGCAGCCTGCTGCTCGGCAACCTCACCTTTGTGCTGCTGCACGGCTTCGTGGTGTTCAAGCTGGGGGAGTTTCTGCTCTGGTCAGGTTTTCGGCCGGAGCACTACTATCTCGCTTGGGGCAGCATGGTGCTGGGCTGGAGCCTATGCGCGCTGGCGGGCTTCAACCTCTATATGGGGCTGGTCTTTACCGCGCTGTCAGGCATCGGTCTGCTGGCCAACTTTATGAAGATCGCCATCTACGGCGTGCCGCTCGGCGGGGACGATTTTGGCAACCTGCTGGCGCTGCTGCGGATCCTGCTCGACCAGCACCCCATCCTGCCCATCTTCACCGTGTTGCTGGCACTGTTTCTCTGCTGGCGCTTTGCCCTGTCACGCTGGGTGCTGCGCACAGCCGCGGCCACCGTTGCCTTCTTTGCCCTGTGCGTCTTTGCCACCCAGACCGGCAACAAGCTGCTGGGGGCCAACATTCGCTACGTGGATCGTGCGGTCAACTACCACAGGGACATCATCCGCTCCGGCCCCGGCCTCTATCTGTTCAATCTGGTGGACGAGATGCTGCAAAGCGGCAGCGTGTTTCGCTACCCCTTGCAGATCAACGAGCTGGCCCCGCAACTGAGCTATCCGCCCCAGGGCATAGCGCCGCGCTGGGATCTGGTGATCGTGCTGCAATATGAGTCGCTCTGGCTCGACTGGAAGGGGCGGATCTGCGCCCCGGCCCCCACCCTCTCCCTGCCCGCCAGCGTGCAGCAGTGGCAAAAAACCATCCACTCCCCCACCACCGGCGGCATGACGGTACTGGCGGAGTTCGAGATGAACACCGGCCTGCCGGTGGGCTTGCTCAAGCAGGGGGTGGTGCCCTACTACTACCTCTCGCAGCAGGTGCCGGGGCTGGCCCAGAGCGCCAGACAGAGCGGCTACCAGACCCTGTTCGCCCACCCCTATGTGGAGAAGTTCTGGGGCCGCGCCAAGGCAATCCCGGCGCTTGGCTATGAGGAGCGCTGGTTCGACACCCGCTTCACCACCCTTGAGCACAAGGGGCTTTATATCTCCGATGATGCGCTGATCGACCACCTGCTCAAGCGCAGCGAACAGGATGACAAACCGCTGTTTGCCTACGCGGTCACCATGCAGGGGCACGGCCCCTTCGATGGCCCCCGCTATCAGGGGCAGGAGCGCAGCGGCGCCTGCCCGAACCAGAGCGAGAGTGACACCCAGCTGCTCAACACCTATTACACCGGGGTGGTGGATGCCATGGCCTCGCTGGAGCGACTGCTCAAGACCCTAGACCAGTCAGGCAAGCGCTATCTGGTGGTGGCCTTTGGCGATCACCAGCCGTTTTTGATGTCCGCCGGCAAGGGGATTCACGGTGACAAGCCGGCGCGCGATGCCACCTACCAGATCCCCATGATGGCCTTCACCCGCGCAGATGATCCCCTCAATCTGGCGACCCAGTTTGCGCCGGTGCGCCAGCTCTACCAGATGGGTCAGGCCACCCGCCAGCTGCTGGCGGGGGATATCACCCCCATCGAAGAAAAACCCCTGCTTCATCCGGTGCTGGGGGAGGAGAAAGGGTTCGACCCTTCAAGCCTGGTGCCGCAGATCCGCGCCAGCTTCCGGCCCGATGCCCTGCCCTGATCCCTCTCCACAAAAACAGACAAGGCCGCATCAGCGGCCTTGTTTTTTGACACCCATTTTTTGACATTCATTTCGCCCTCATTCTGCTCGCCACCAGGGCTCCAGTAGCGTGAGTCTCTGCCTGTCGAGATCGAGCGCCACTTCGATACCCAGCGGCAACGTCAGCATGGGGTGAGTATGGGCGCAGTCAAACTCCGCCAGAATGGGGAAAGTTGGCTCCCCCACCACCTCCAGCAGGATATCGAGGGGGCGCTTGCCGCTACCCTGATCGTTGAACAACTCGTGCTTGCCGAGGATAAGCGCGCCGATCCTATCAAAGACCCCGCACAGCTTGAGATGGGCAAAGGATCGCTCCAGCGTCTCGGCAGATTTCAGGCTGTCCTCCAGCAGCAAAATGTCACCTCGCTCGATGGGCGGCATATAGGGGGAGCCCCAGATCCCCGCCATGGTGTTGAGGTTGCCGCCTATCAGCCGTCCCTCAACCCGACCTGAACCCACCGAGATCAGCAGATTGGGCTGGCAGCACTTGGCCCGGGTCTGGCTTTCCCAATCCAGCCGTTCATCGCTCCACTTTGCCGGGGTAGGCAGCGTGCAGGGGACGCCAGCTTCATCGGCCAACGCAATCTGTAAAAAACTGGCCAGCGTCTCATCCACCAGCGGCGGCAACTCGCCAAAGGAGGCCACCAGCGCCGGACCATAAAAGGTAACCAGGCCAGTTTTGGCATGGATGCCGAGCAGCAGCGCCGTCACATCGGAGTAGCCAACGATGATCTTGGGATCGCGCCTCAGCGCATCAACATCGAGGTAAGGGAGCAGGGAGTTGGAGTTGCTGCCACCAATCACCGACATGATGCAGCGTACTTCTGGGTCGCGAATAAGGGCATTGAGCTCCTCAGCCCGCGCGACGATGGAGCCGGAGCGCCAGTGATCCTGCTGGCCGGTGAGGCTGCCCGCCTTGAGCCTAAAGCCCTGCCCTTCAAGAAAGGCTCTGGCGCGGGCAAAACGGTTGGGTGCCCAGGCGGTCGCCGCGCTGGAGGGGGAGAAAAAAGCGATGGTATCGCCACGTCGGAGCAGCGGGGGAACCAATAACGTCATGACACACTCATCCTTGCCAATATCCAGCCATCACAGAGTCATTGAGACTCCTACACAACCCCTTTGATCACAACGGGTTTATCACTATCGTTTAGAAATACAAAACACTTGATTCATTATTAACAGATATTCTAAACACCATCCCCTTCCTAGAATGACCTCATTGCGATGGCCAACCCCGGTTGGTTGTCAGAACGGTCGGCCTGACAGCCCGGACGTTCTCTTTCCCACTTTTTCTCTCTGACTTATCAATGAGGTGCCTGTCATGAACAAAAACGCATCCCCCAGCGCATTGGTTGTAGAAGGCGGTGCCATGCGCGGCATATTTGCCAGCGGCGTGCTGGATGCGTTTATCGAGCATGACTATCGCCCCTTTGACTTCGCCATCGGCGTCTCGGCGGGAGCCACCAACTTGCTGGCTTATCTCGCCAGCCAGCATGGCCGCAGCCACGAGATCCTGACCAAACTGGCGTGCAGCCAGCAGTTTATGGATCCCCTGCGCTTTGCCAAGGGGGGCAATCTGGTGGACATCCACTGGCTGTGGAACACCAGCTGCCGCAAGTATCCCCTCGACATTCACGCCTACCGGGAGACCGGCATCCCCTTCTATGCGGTGGTGACCAATACCCTGACCGGCAAGGCGGAGTACATCCGGGTCAAGCCGGAGAACATGAACGAGGTGCTGCCCGCCAGCTGCGCCATTCCCCTCGCCTCCCACGAATACCCGGAGGTGCACGGGGTACCGATGACAGATGGCGGGGTGGCCGACTCCATCCCGGTGATCGAGGCCTACCGCCGCGGTGCCCGTCACCTGACGGTGATCCTCTCCGAGCCCCTTGGCTATCGGCTCAAGCCGATGCCCTTCCCTTGGATGATCCGCACTCTGCTCAAGACCCGCCCCGCGCTGGCACAGGCGCTGGAGCAGCGGGATCGCAGCTACAACGAGGCGCTCGATTTTATCGCCAATCCGCCGGACGACTGCCAGATCGAGGTGATCGCCCCGGCCGACTACTTCCCCGTTTCCCGTTTTACCCGCGATATCAACAAGCTGGAGATGGGATACGTGATGGGCAAGTGCGCAGGCTATCAGGCCGCCCTGCTCAATTGATAAGGTTTTTACAGGCATGACCCGACCTGCCGCGACGCACGCGCCGCCAACACAATAACAATCGGGTCAGTTGAGCAACATGAGTCATAAAAACAGACCGTGGCGAGGCAAGCGCGGCCAGAACCGGTGCCAGACACTCTTAGCGGCTTGCGCCTCATCCCTATGCCAGGGCATCTCACCCTCATACAAGGTGTTTATTTATGTCGTTTCTTCTCACCCATCCCGCGCTGGCGCAGCTGTTCGAGCGGCTGCTGCCCGATTACCGGATCATGGCGCCCGCGGCCGAATATCGGGGCGGCCGCTTCTCCGACACCGACAACGTCACCTACCACAGCATCCGCCATCCGGCCGATCTGGTGTGGCAGGAGAAGTCCCACTTCTCCCCGAAAGAGGTGGTGCTCCCCATCACCCAGACCCTGTTCCACTTCGACAATCTGGAGCTGCGCGAATCAAAGGTGGAGGCCAAGCCCACCCTGCTGTTCTTGCGCAGCTGCGATATCCACGCCCTGCGCAGGCTTGATCAGGTCTATCTCAAGAACGGCCAGAACAGCGACGTCTACTACGCCAGACTGCGCAGCAAGCTCAAGCTGGTGCTGCTGGAGTGCCGCGAGAGCTTCGAGAACTGCTTCTGCGTCTCCATGGGCAGCAACGAGACCCAAGACTACGCCGCCGCCATTCGTCTGAGCGATGAGGGTGCCCGTATCGAGGTGAAGGATCCCGAGCTGCTCGGCTACTTTGCCGAACTGGGCGAATCCGATGACTTCACCCCGGAGTTTGTCCAGAGCAACCCGGTCAAGGTACGCACCCCGGACAGCGTCTGTGACGACCCCCAGCGGATCCGCCAGATCCTCACCGCCCATCCGGTCTGGGCCGAGTACGACAGCCGCTGCATCGGCTGCGGCCGCTGTACCACC
>NZ_JRJY01000107.1:80163-83084 GCF_000801015.1 Aeromonas sp. ZOR0001
CCTGCAGCTGCTACAGCGTGCACGACCTCACTTATGCAGAGAACCCCAAGCAGGGTGAGCGCCGTCGCCAGTGGGCCAGCTGCATGGTGGATGGCTTCAGCGACATGGCCGGTGGCCACGGTTTTCGCGCCAAGCATGGCGAGCGCCTGCGTTATCGCGCCCTGCACAAGGTCAACGACTACAAGGCCCGTCAGGGAGAGGAGCACATGTGCGTCGGCTGTGGCCGCTGCGACGATCGCTGCCCTCACTACATCTCCTTTAGCAACATCATCAACAAGATGACCGATGTGGTCGAACAGACCATCGCAGCCGACAACGCGCAGGAGGCGAACTGATATGTGCCAGTGCCAGCAAACCGCAACAGCAGAACCGCAGCAGGACGTGGTCGAAAACCGCCTGCTGCCCAAGGCCTACACCATTCTGGCCATCGAGCGCCACACCGAGCTGGAGTGGAACTTTCGGGTCTCCCGCGACTTTGATGTCCACTACGGCCAGTTTGTGGAGATCTCCCTGCCCACCGTCGGCGAGGCGCCCATCTCGGTCTCCGACTATGGCGATGGCTATGTGGACCTGTTGATCCGCAAGGTCGGCAAGGTGACCGATGCGCTGTTTGCCCTCGATGTGGGCGACAAGGTGTGGATGCGCGGCGTCCACGGCAACGGCTATCCGCTGGAGACCTACCGCAACCAGCACCTCATCGTGGTGGCGGGCGGTACCGGCGTCGCGCCGGTCAAGGGGCTGCTGCGCCGCTTCAGCAAACATCCGGAAGAGGTGAAATCCCTCGACATGATCCTCGGCTTCAAGAACGAGCAGGCGGTGCTCTATCGCCACGAGATGCCGCTCTGGGCCGAGCAGCAGAACCTCATCGTCACCCTGGATGAGGGTAAGGAGAGCGAGCAGTTTCGCATCGGCCGGGTCACCGACTACATCGACCAGCTGGATCTCGCTGACAAGGAGGATATCCAAGTGATCGTGGTCGGCCCCCCCATCATGATCCGCTTCGTGGTGCTCGCCTTCCTCGAACGGGGCATCCCCAAGGATCGCATCTGGGTCGACTACGAACGCCGCATGGCCTGCGCCGTTGGCAAGTGTGGCCACTGCCGGATGGGCGACACCTATATCTGCGTGGATGGACCGGTCTTTCGTTTTGACCAGGCCCAGCATCTGATCGACTGAGGGAGAACACCATGAGTCTCGATATCGACATCATCAAGGCCCGCGCCAAGAACGAATACCGCCTCTCAAAGGTGCGCGGCGAAGCGATGATCAGCGTACGCATTCCCGGCGGGATCATGCCCGCCCACCTGCTGGCAGTGGCCCAGCAGATCGCCGAACAGTATGGCAACGGCCTGATCCACCTCACCACCCGCCAGAAGCTGGCGATGCCCGGCATCAAGTATCAGGACATGGACAAGGTCAACGCCGCCCTCGAACCCTTTATCAAGGAGATCGAGGTGGAGGCCTGCGGCATCGAGGTAGAGGACACCACAGCCGGTTACCAGACCATCGGCGGGCGCAATATCGTCGCCTGTCAGGGCAACACCATCTGCCAGAAGGGCAATATCGACTGCACCGGGCTGGCTCAGCGGATGGAGAAGCACCTCTACCCCAACCCCTATCACCTCAAGATGGTGATCGCCGGCTGTCCCAACGACTGCGCCAAGGCCAACATGGCCGACTTCGGCATCCTCGGCATCGCCAAAATCCACTTCAATGCCGAGCGCTGCATCGGCTGCGGCGCCTGCGTCAAGGCATGCAGCCACCACGCGGTGGATTGCCTCGCCATCAAGCATGGCAAGGCGGTCAAGGAGGAGAGCAAGTGTATCGGCTGTGGCGAGTGTGTGCTGGCCTGCCCGACCCTGGCCTGGCAGCGGGATCCCAAGCAGCTCTATATGGTCAAGCTGGGAGGACGCACCAGCAAGAAGACTCCCCGTACCGGCAAACTGTTCCTCAACTGGGTGACCGAAGAGGTGCTGCATGCAGTGATCAAGAACCTGTTCGAGTTCGAGGCCGAGATGCTGGATGGCAAACCCATCTATCTGCACATGGGTCACCTTATCGACCGGGCCGGTTATCACAAGTTCAAGGAGCGGGTGCTGCGCGGCGTCACCCTCAACCCGGAAGCCATGGTCGCTGACCGTATCTTCTGGGCCGAAGATCAGTACGTCGCCAACATGCACGTCAAAGCGGTGCAATAGGAAAAACCTCGTTTGGGGAAGCGTGATCAAGTGGCCGACACCGGTGGGGATCTGTCGTTGGCCCGGGCGTAGATCACCCTTCCCCTTTTTTATTCCCGTCGGGGGATCTTTCCCCCGACCATCCGGGGTGCGCCACGGCGTGCCCTGCTATCTCGCCCGACGCGGCATTGCGAACGGGCCAGCATCCGGAGCCTGTTATGGACTTTCTCCCTCTCTTCTGTCAGCTGCAAAACAAGCCGGTCCTGATCGTCGGCGGCGGTGAGGTGGCGGTGCGCAAGGCGCGTCTGCTGCTCGATGCCAAGGCGAAGATCACCATCAATGCCCCGCATCTGGAACCCCAGCTGATGAGCTGGGCCGAGCAGGGTCGCCTGACCGTCTGCGCCGCCAGCTTTCATCCCGAACTGCTCGATGGCAAGTGGTTGGTGATCGCCGCCACCAACCAGCAAGAGGTCAACCAGCAGGTCTTTCATGAGGCGAACCTGCGCCAGATCTTCTGCAATGTGGTGGACTCCCCGGCCCACTGCAGCGCTATCATGCCCGCCATCATTGACCGCTCGCCGCTGATGGTGGCCATCTCCAGCGCAGGCGCGGCACCGGTACTGAGCCGCCAGCTGCGGGAAAAACTCGAAGCCATGCTGCCGCAACACCTCGGCCAGCTCGCTGCGCTGGCGGGCAAGCTGCGCGAGCGGGTCAAACTCATTCCGGACAAGCTGGCCCGCCGCC
>NZ_JRJY01000107.1:83147-85149 GCF_000801015.1 Aeromonas sp. ZOR0001
GGGAGCGGCTCTTTAGCCATGAGCAACTGGCATGCCAGCTGGCCCGCGGCCAGCAGCAAGCTGCCGAGCAGAGCGTCGCAGAGCTGCTCGATGAGCCGCTGCAGAGCAAGGGAAGCGTAACCCTGGTGGGGGCTGGCCCCGGTGATGCGGGACTGCTTACCCTAAGCGGTCTGCAGCAGTTGCAGCAGGCGGATGTGGTGGTCTATGACCGGCTGGTGTCGCAGGAGGTATTGGCGCTTGTTCGCCGGGATGCCGAGCGGATCTTTGTTGGCAAGGAGGCGGGCCGCCACTGTGTGCCCCAGCAGGCGATCAACCAGCTGTTGCTGGAACAAGCGCAGCTGGGCAAACAGGTGGTGCGGCTCAAGGGGGGCGACCCCTTTATCTTTGGCCGGGGTGGCGAGGAGCTGGAAACCCTGGCCGAGGCGGGTATCCCCTTCTCGGTGGTACCGGGCATTACGGCTGCGTCGGGCTGCGCTGCCTACAGCGGCATTCCCCTCACCCACCGCGATCACGCCCAGCGGGTGCAGTTCATCACCGGCCACGACAAGGAGGGCAATATCACCCAGGAGTGGTCGGCGCTGGCCGCCCCACGCCAGACCCTGGTGTTCTACATGGGGCTGGCCCACGCCGCCCGCATTCAGGATGCGCTGCAAACCCACGGCATGCCCGGCCACACCCCGGTGGCGCTGGTGGAGCAAGGCACCCGGCTCAGTCAGCGGGTGGTGCGCGGCGAGCTGCTGCAGTTGGCCGAACTGGCTCGTCAGGTGAAGAGCCCGAGCCTCATCATCATAGGCTCGGTAGTCACTCTGGCCGACAAGCTGGACTGGTATGGGGAAGCCAACGCCATCCACGGTATCTAACCCCGCACGGCGATCAACCAATAGAGACAACAAAACAGAGAGCGGCCATGCCGCTCTCTGTTTTTTGCATCAATGACCAAGCCGTGGCACGGCGCGTCTGTTACTCGAGCCGGATGGGGCCGGTATTCTGAACATCGCTGTCATTCCAGTCGCTCTCATCGCGAATACGCGGATCCCCTTGCAAGGTGTAGAGGATGGTGCCCTGACGAAACTGCAGCGCACCATCGGCCCGTTTCGCCTTCACCTTGACTCCGTTGACCCACACCTGCTCCTTGCCATCCACCTGAATATTGGCCACCGTGGCGCCTGTTTCGCGGTTTTTGGCGATCCACTTGCCCTGATAGGGCGAGTCCCCCTTGGCCATCGGCAGTGCGGCGGCCTTGCCCGCCGACCAGGCGTGCACGGTGCAAAAGCCATGAGCCCGGCGATCATGCTTGATGACGTAATCCAGGGTGGGTTCGCTGGCGGGCAGCTCGAAGGTGATCCCGATGACCACCTTGCTGCTCGTGGCCGAATAGGCGGCGGGTGCCAGCGTTTTCAGGGTCGCCTTCTTGCCATTGATAAAGACGTTGCCCCCTTGTGACTTGACCCGAATATCGGTGGGACAAGTGGCGCTGAAGTTGGGCAGCGCCGCGAGGGCACTGCCGGCATGAGCGGTCATGGCCAACATGACAAGGGTCAGCAGAGCAGGTTTTTGATTCATAGTGATACGCCTTCAAAAGAAGAGAACCTCGTCCGTGAGCGGTGTCGTTCCTGATGGCGGCACTCTAGCTTGGCCCTCTCGGGCTACCCAGTTAAAAAAATAAAACCGGTCAGTGGAATTATTAATAAATATAAATATTTAAAATCAATGTGTTGAGTGATAACCCTGCCAGCCGCCACGCATCAGACAGGCAATAAAAAAGCCGATAACCCGGTTATCGGCTCATTGCCAATGCAGAAGCTGGTGCCCGATCAGACCACCACGGCGGTGCCACTGATGCTGACCATCAGCATGCTGCCATTTTGCCCCACCACCTCGTAGTCGATATCGATGCCGACCACTGCGTTGGCACCAAGGGCCGCGGCGCGCTCTTTTAGCTCATCGAAGGCGATCTCGCGGGCACGGGCCAGCTCTTTTTCATAGGCGCCAGAGCGGCCGC
>NZ_JRJY01000107.1:85225-95179 GCF_000801015.1 Aeromonas sp. ZOR0001
TGTCGCGGATCCCGGCGAAGAGATCCTTGAAAATGTTGGCGCCGAGAATGGCTTCGCCAACCACGATGCCGCGGTATTCACGAATGGCTTTGCCTTCCAGCATGGGGGTCGTCGAGAGGATCATCTTGAACTCCTGTGAGTAGCAGAAGGGCTCAGACTACCCCAACTGCCCGAAAATCCCAACCGGGTGGTGGTCTGTACGACGCCGTCCTTAAAAATCACGACAGCCAGATAAAAAAACACCGCGCACGGGGCGCGGTGTTTTTTTCAGAGGGCCATTACACCGTTACGGGTTGTAAGAGACTACCGAGCCACTGAGGCCGGTCATCTGGGAAATCCGCCCCTGCATCCCTTGCAGTTTGGCCTTGGAGACATCCGGCCCGATAAAGACCCGGTTGAGCTGACCCTGCACCGGTGTGCGCGGCGAAGTGTGGGCAGAGTAGCCCGCCGCCCGCAGCTTGCTCACCAGCGCGTTGACACTGTCGACGTTCTTGAAGGCGCCAAGCTGGAGGATCCAGCTACCCTGTGCCGGTGCCGCAGCAGGCGCGGGGGTGGTCGGCTGGGTCATTTTGCTTTCAATCAGATCGTCGAGGGACTTGATCTGACCCGCCTGCGGCTTGGTCGGTGCGGGCGCCTTGGCCACTTCAACCGGTTTGGCTGGCGTCGGCTTGGGTGCTGGCTTTGGCGGTTCGACCGGCTTTTTGGCCACCACTTCCGGCTTGGGCTGTGGCTTGGGTTGGGCATTCTGTTGCGGCTGGACCGGCGCCGGTGCGGCAGGGGTTGTCGCCGGCTGCGCACCGTTGCCCTGACCGGCGAGGGTCATGGGGTCAGCCACCTCTTCCACTTGCCACTGTTGGGCCGCAGAGGCTTGTTGCTGGCTGGCCAGATGATCGGCGGGCAGGCTGCTGGCTGCCGAGACCTGCAGCGCAGGCTTGGCAGGCTCCAGCTCGGGGCGCAGCGGGATCTTGGCAAAGGCCTCCTCCTTTTGTGCCAGCTTGTGACCATCCAGCAAGTCCGGCAGGAAAATAACAACCAGGGCCACCAGGATGACGGTGCCCACCAGACGGTTTTGAAACTTCGAGGCCAAGTTGAATCCTACCTTTACGTAACTCAATATGCGATTTGGCTCCCCGCCCGAAGGCCGGGGAGCCGGGGTGTGGCCTAGACGGCGACACCCGCCAGAATGTCGGCGACAGTGTAAAACGAACCAAACACAATGACCATATCGTCCGGACTCGATGCGGCCAACGCTGCCTGATAAGCGGCGCTGACATCATCAAACTCCCTGGCAGGGCCCTTGCCCTCCCCCAGCGCCGCAGCCAGCTGCGCAGCAGTGGCGGCGCGCGGGCCGGTGAGGCTGGCCAGATACCACTCGCCGATCAGACCATCGAGTTCGGCAAGGGATCCCGCCATGTCCTTGTCTTTGAGCATGCCGACCACGGCGCGGCGCACACCCGTGCAGGGCATCTTGCGCAATTGCGCGGCCAGATAGGCCGCCGAATGAGGGTTGTGGGCCACATCGACGATCACCAGCGGCGCACTTTGCAACTGCTGCATCCGGCCAGCCAGCCGGGCATTGGCAAGCCCGTCACGAATGGCGGACTCCGGCAGCGGCAAGCCGAGGGATTCCAGCGCCGCCAGCACGGTCACCGCGTTCATCAGCGGCAGCGCCGGTTTTGGCAGATCCCGCCACTGGTTGAGTCCGTGATAATCCCAACCGCTCTCGTGCTCATCGCCACGAAAATCGATACCGACCTGACGCAGGTTGGCGCCAAGACGCTGGGCTTCGCTCGCGATAGTCGCAGGCGGATTGGGCTCCCCGCTGATGGCGGGTTTACCGGCGCGATAGACCCCAGCCTTCTCCACCGCCACAACTTCGCGGGTATCCCCCAGCCAGTCGCAGTGATCGAGGGCAATGGAGGTGATCATCGCCACATCGGACTCCACCACGTTGGTGGCGTCGAGCCGACCACCCAGCCCCACTTCCAGCAGCAGCACATCGGGGGCGGCGCGGCAGAAGAGCCACAAACCGGCCAGGGTGGCAAACTCGAAGAAGGTAAGGGCAATCTCGCCGCGAGCAGCTTCCACCTCGGCAAAGGCGGCGCAGTGATCGTTGTCGGGCAGCTCTTGCCCGTTGACCCGCACCCGCTCGGTAAAGCGCAGCAGATGGGGCGAGGAGTAGACACCGACCTTGTAGCCTGCGGCCATCAGAATGCTGGCCGCCATGGCACAGCTGGAGCCCTTGCCGTTGGTACCCGCCACCGTGATCACCTTGAACGGCAGCTGGGTGAGACCCATGCGCCGGGCAACGGCACCGACCCGATCCAGCCCCATGTCGATATTGACCGGATGGATCTGCTCCAAATAAGAAAGCCAGTCGACAAGCGACCGGCTTTGGGATTGTTGCATGTTTGAACTCATCTTCACTCTTCGATGACGTGAGTATTCAGCATTTTGGCGAGCAGGCTGGCCAGACGGTTACGCATTTCGCGGCGATCGATGATGATATCGATGGCACCCTTTTCCAGCAGGAACTCGGAGCGCTGGAAGCCTTCCGGCAGTTTCTCGCGCACGGTCTGCTCGATAACGCGCGGGCCGGCAAAGCCGATCAGCGCCTTGGGCTCGCCCACGTTGATGTCACCCAGCATCGCCAGACTGGCAGAGACGCCACCCATGGTGGGGTCGGTCAGCACAGAGATATAGGGCAGGCCGGCTTTGGACAGACGGTCCAGCGCCGCACTGGTCTTGGCCATCTGCATCAGGGAGAACAGCGCTTCCTGCATGCGAGCACCACCAGAGGCGGAGAAGCAGACCAGGCCACGGCCTTCCTTGATGCACTCCTCGACGGCGCGTACAAAGCGGGCACCGACCACGGAGGCCATGGAGCCACCCATGAAGGAGAATTCGAACGAACAGGCGACAACCGGTACCCCTTTGAGGGTCCCTTTCATCACCACCAGCGCATCTTTCTCCGCCGTCTCTTTCTGAGCGGCAGACAAACGATCCTTGTAGCGCTTGGAATCCTTGAATTTCAGTACATCCTGCGGCTCCAGCTCGGCACCGATCTCGGTACGACCCTGCTCATCGAGGAAGCTCTCGAGACGGGCGCGGGCGCTGATGCGCATATGATGATCACACTTGGGGCACACTTCGAGGTTGCGCTCCAACTCTGCCCGGTAGAGCACCTGTTCACAAGCACTGCACTTGGTCCACACCCCTTCCGGAATGTTGTGACGACGGGGCGCAGTGATCTTGCTCTTGGGAAGAATCTTCTCAAGCCAGCTCATGGAATTCCTTAATGCTTTTGTGCCTGACAAAACGCATCGAGCCTAGATTGTTCAATGACTTAATAGCTCGATGGCAACAAATGACGGGTCATTAAACCACAATTTTTCGGGCGCAGTTACTAAAAACTGGTCGTACCCGGTGCCGAGTCCGGCAGCCACAGCGGGCCGAGCGGCAACTGCGGCAGAGCAAACTCGGCCGGGTAATCTACGTCGACCAAATAGAGGCCACCGGCCTTGGCGGTCGGCCCGGCCAGATTGCGATCCTTGGCAGCCAGCACCTCGGCAATCCACTCCACCGGTTTGAGCCCCTGCCCCACCAGCAGCAGGGAGCCGGTGATGTTGCGCACCATATGGTGCAGGAAGGCGTTGGCCTTGATGTCGAGCACGATGTAGGGGCCGGAGCGGCTGACACACAGATGGGTCACATTGCGCCACGGGGTGTTGGATTGGCAGGCGACGGCACGGAAGGTGCTGAAGTCGTGCTCCCCCAGCAGGCTCTGGCCCGCCTGGTGCATCAACTCCGCATCGATGGTCTCGTGGTAGTGGCTGACGCCACTGCCGAGGATCGCCGGCCGGTAGTTGTGGTTGTAGATGACATAGCGGTAGCGACGGGCGGTAGCGCTGAAGCGGGCGTGGAAGCTCTCGTCCACCTGCTTGACCCAGCGCACGGCGATATCCGGCGGCAGGTTGGAATTGAGCCCCAGGGTCCAGGCCCCTTCGGCGCGGTTCGCCTCGGTATCGAAGTGGATCACCTGACCGGTCGCATGGACACCGGCATCGGTGCGTCCGGCACACTGGATGGAGACAGGGTGGTTGGCGATCCGGCTCAGCGCCGTCTCCAGTTCAGCCTGCACGCTGATCACTTCACGCTGACGCTGCCAGCCGAAATACCGGCTGCCGTCATATTCAATACCTAGGGCAATTCGCATGGATAAACTTGTCTTGTTGTGAAAACGCAGTGAAAGAAACGGGGCGGATTATACGCGCTCAGCCCGAAAAGTCCCACCACACGCCGCAATTGGCCTGGATGGTCAGCCTGCGCGGCCATGACCCCCCATCGCAAATCGCCAAAAGAAGAGGGCAGCCTGCTGGCTGCCCCCGTTTTGCTGATCCCGTGATGGGAGATGCTTTAGCCCAACCGCTTGAGCAACTTCTCGGCTTCGGCGCGCTGGTGATCGCTACCCTGTTCCGCTGCCTCTTGCAGCAGCTCGCGGGCGCTATCCTTGTCGTCAATCTCGAGGTAGGCACGGGCCAGATCCAGCTTGGCCCCCACACCGCCGTCGTCGGCATCCACATCAAATCCGGTGGATTCCGGCAGCACCTCGGGGAAGCCATCGAGCCCCACATCCAGCGAGAAGCCCTGATACGGCTCCTGCTCCGGCGCGGTGGCATCCGCTTCGGCCAGCAGCTTGTCGATCTCGACGTAGCCGCTCTCTTGCGCCTGCTCACGGGGTTGAACATCTGCCGGATGAGACTCCACCTCGGCGAACGCATCTTCGAAATCGGAGAGCGCCAGCTCGTTGGGATCCCACTCCAGATCCAGCTCCGCTTCTTTCGCCTTGACAGGCTCAAGACCGAGCTCGGCCAGCATGGCATCCGCACTCTCGTCGGCGTCCTCTGCGGCACTGAGATCAATGGCGTTATCATCTTTGCCAGCAGCAGGCTCGTCGAGGGCACTGTCGAAATCACCGAGATCGAAGCTCGCCAGATCGTCGTCAGCGGCGCCGACTTCGTCGATGGAGCTCAAATCGGGCTCGAGGTCAGCTGAGAGATCCGCATCCAGCTCGGCAAACAGGGCTGCCTGCAGCTCCTCTTCGCTCATGATCTCGTCAGCGGCCTTGGGCTTGGGATTGAACTCGCTGGCCAGATCCATGGCGGGCTCGTTGGCCAGCGCAATGGGCTCATCCAGCGAGAGATCGAGATCCGGCACCAGATCCGGGTCACGACTGGCTGGCTGGGCCGCCATCCGCTCGGGCTCAAAGCCCTGCAGCTCCATCTCGCCCTCGTCGCTGAACACCAGATCGACATCCGGCTTGGCGGCCGGCTCGTCAGGCTCCATCGGCATAAAGCCATCCGGGGTGTTGAGATCCGGCACCGGGCGCACCGGCTCGTTGTCGGTCACATCGACGCTCAGCAGATCATCAAACTCGCTCTGCTCCTGATCCATCATCATGGCGGTGGATTCGGAGAGGCTCTTCTCCTGCTCTTCCAGCTCTCGACGGGCACGGGCACGCAGCCACAGGGTCACCAGCGCCAATACCAGCAGCACCGGCAGCAGAATGATCATGGCGAGGTTGAGCGGTGAGGAGAGCAGATCCATCAACCAGTTTTTCTCAGGCTCAGGCTCGGCTGCCACCGGCGGGACCGGTTGTGCCTTGAGCTCGGCAATCTCTTTTTGCAGCGCGGTCTGATCCTGCAGCTGGGCTTTGAGGGTCTCGACCTCTTCGGTCAGGGATTGCAGACGCAGCTTGAGCCTGTGGTTCATCTCGGTCACCTGGCCGAGCTGGGCATTGGCATCTTCCAGTGCCAGCGCCATCTCGGTAGCCGGTTTGCCCACCGGTTTATCCAGATCGGAAGGCAGAGGCGCCGGGGTGGTGCCTTCTGCAGCGCTAGGAGCAGGTGCTACCGCCTCTTTCGGCGCAGGCTCGCTCACCTTGGCCACTTCTTTGGTTTCAGCCGCCGGTTGCGGTGCCACCACCGGGGCTGGAATGGGGGCGGCTTTCGCCACTGGCAGCGGCGCAGGCGCAGCCTTCACCGGCTCGGTCTTGGCGGCTTCAACCTTCACGGGTTTGGTGGCAGCCGATTTGGCGGTGTGAGCCTGCTTGTCAGCCAGATATTTGGGGCTTAACCCCTTCCAGCTGGCGTTGTCGCTACGGAACTTGGCGCGGGCCTGAGCATCGGTGATGACGCTCGCCTCGGCCGCGGTCGGCAGCAGAATGCGGGACCCCACCAGAATGTGGTTGATATTGCCATCGGCAAAACTGCGGGGGTTTTTTTCGTAAATCGCCACCATGGTCTGGTAGACGCTGACCCGATTGGAGGGGCGATATTTGCTCGCCAGGCTCCAGAGGGTATCGGTCGGACGAACGGGGCCATAGCTACCGGCATTGGCAGTGACCTGACGCACCACCGGCTGGGCGGTTGCACGCACCGGTTGCGCCACGGGTCTGGCGACCGGCTGCGCCAGCGGCTGGGAATTGACGGCGGGAGGTGCGGGTTCGTCAGGGCCTTTTAGCTCGACAAAAAAAGGCTCCCGCGCCGAGTCTTCAGCCTGGACGGTGCCCAGCAGACCCAATGCGAGTAGCGTTGCCAATGTTATGCGGGAATGTCCCATATTCGTTCCTTCGTATGACGGCCCTATCACATTGAAAAATCTGGATAGTTACCCCAAAACAGTCGGTTCAATATAAATCAGGCTCGCCTGGCAAGCCAGCAGTCCGACACATTTAGCACCCAACTTGACCCTGAGTGTAGGAAAAAACTTAATCAGTTGATATCGCAACAGAATCTTGAAGTGACGGAGTGCGGCATGGGTCACACCCCGGTTTGATCACAGGCCGGATGCGCAGCACTCCCTGCTGCGCATCGGTGGCATCTGACCAGCCTTACAGATAGTCGCGAACCAGCAGCTCGGCAATCTGTACACTGTTGGTTGCCGCGCCCTTACGAACGTTATCGGCCACGATCCACATATTGATACCACTTGGATGAGAAATATCCTGGCGCACCCGACCCACCAGCACCTCATCCTTGCCGGTTGCGTCTCGCACCGGGGTCGGATAGTCCCCTTCGTCATCAAACAGGGTCACACCCGGCGCATTGCGCAGCAGGTCCTTGACCTGTTCGGCATCGAGCGGCTGGTGCAGTTCGACGTGTACCGCCTCGGCGTGGCCGTAGAAGACCGGCACCCGCACGCAGGTGGGGTTCACGGCAATGCTGGCATCGCCGAGGATCTTCTGGGTTTCCCACACCATCTTCATCTCTTCACGGGTGTAGCCGTTGTCAGTGAAGCTGTCGATCTGCGGGATCAGGTTAAAGGCGATCTGTTGCGGATAGAGGGTCGGTTCCACCGGACGGCCGTTGAGCAGATGAGCGGTCTGACCCGCCAACTCGCTGACCCCCTCTTTGCCGGAGCCTGACACGGATTGATAGGTGGCCACGTTGATGCGGGCAATGCCCACTTCGTCGTGCAGCGGCTTCAGGGCCACCAGCATCTGGATGGTGGAGCAGTTGGGGTTGGCGATGATGTTGCGATTGCGAAAATCGGCCAGCGCATCCGGGTTCACTTCCGGGATCACCAGCGGGATATCTTCGTCGTAACGGAAGCAGGAGGTGTTGTCGATGACGATGCAGCCGTGTTCGGCAGCAATCGGCGCCCACTTGGCAGAGACCTCGGCACCGGCGGAGAAGAGTGCGATCTGTACCTGGCTCCAGTCAAACTCCTCCACATCGAGGATATCGAGGTTCTTGCCGCCAAAGCGCACGGTATCACCGGCACTGCGGCTGGAAGCCAACGGATAGAGGGTCGCTACCGGAAATTCGCGCTCTTCCAGGATCTCGATCATCGCCTGACCCACGGCGCCGCTGGCACCCAATACCGCTACGTTAAACTGCTGGCTCATTCTGTTCTCCTCTGATAATGCTGCAATGGCGCCGGGTGGCGCCATGGTCGTCAGGCTCCCGCACGGCGAGATGACGCAGCCTGATATGGCTGAGCCGGCGCAGTAGCATCTGCGCCAGCTCAGTAAAAAATGGGGTCGAGGTAGGCAGTACGGCTCACCCCTTCCGGTTATCTTCCAACTCCTAGTCCCCGATTCAGGGGCGTGACAGCGCAAATCCCAGCTCGCCCAGCGCCTGGTCGGCAAACGCCCCCTCGATCTGCAGGGAGGATAGTTCACGGCGCTCGGGGTAGTGTTTGCGCTGCTCGTCAAAGCTACCTGGCAGGCTGAGTCGGGTCCGGAAGCGGGCATCATCGCGGCGCACGTCATAAACCAGATGCACCAGCTGCTTGATCAGCGCCTGATCCGGCGCGCGGCCCGGCACCACTGCCTGCACATCGGGGGCTGGCAGGAGCTTACTCAAATCCTGACGAGGCTGGCGTCCCAGCTGCTGGCAGAGCGCCTGATAGAGCATCCAGGTACCGCGGGCCTTCCCCTCCAGGCTGTAACCGGCGATATGGGGGGTGGCAATCTCGGTATGGGGCACCAGCGCAGCCAGTGGCTCGGGCTCGTTCTCCCACACATCCATCACCAGTCGCAATGGCGCATCGCCCAACTGGCGCGCCAGCAGGGCCCGGTTATCCCACACCTCGCCACGGGATGCGTTGATCAGGATCTGTCCGGCAGGGCGCGCGGCAATTTGTTCGGCATCCAGCAGATGGTAGGTGGCATCCAGCCCTTCACGGGTAATGGGCACATGGAAGCTGACGATATCGGCTCCAAGGGCGGTCTGATAATCGACAAAGCCCGCATCGGGGGTATTACGCGCCTTGGGCGGATCGCAGCGCAGTACCCGCATGCCGAGCGCTTGGGCCTTGCCAGCCACGCACTCGCCGGTATTGCCCGCGCCAATCACCGCCAGCGTCATGGCCGAGAGGTCGAGTTCATAACGCTCCGCTAGCACCAGCAAAGCGGAGAGCACATAATCCCCCACCGAATACTTGTTGCAACCGGGGGCGCTGAAGAAGGGAATATTGCGGCTTGCCAGCAACGCCTTGTCCACATGGTCTGTGCCTATGGTGGCGGTACCGACAAACCCGAGTTTGGGGCTGGTCGCCAGCAAATCGCCGTTGACGCGGGTAACCGAACGCACCAGCAGCACATCGGCATCCAGCAGATCGCGGGCCTGCATCTGTCGTCCGGGCAAGGCGATCACTTCGCCAAATTCGGCAAACAGCTCCACGGCATGGGGCATATTCTCATCAACGACTATCTTCATCGGGCTCTCTTTGGTCACAACCGCCACGGGGGCGTCATTCTAGCGCAAAGCCGCCCGAGATTTCAGCCTGTGATGCAATCCGGCGCGAAAGGGGACCAGATTGCGCGGCAGCCGCTCCATCCGCCCGCTCAAACAGAGGATGTCACCACAAATGTGTAAGCAGAGGTAACAAACGTGCTGCTCGGCTTTGTCCTGACATGTCACGGTGGCACAATGCCCCTCTTTTTCGCGATCGCCCATATCCACCATGCAGCCACACGCTTCGTCGCTCCCAACGTCAACCGCCTCACTCACCCGCAGCCAGGTGCTTGGCTTCACTGCCCTGTTGATCCTGCCCCTGTTACTGCTCGCCACCCTGCCCTGGCAGCCTTTTCTGACCGGCTCCCTGCAATCAGGCTGGTTATGGTGGTCATACGCCCTCACCCGCATGGTCGATCTGCCCGGGATCGGGGTCAGTGGCGCCCTCTTGCTGATGCTGACTCGCTACAAACTGAGACTGGAGTGGGCCTCCTTCATTGCGCTGGGGTGTGCACTGGCGGCCCTGCTTGCCAGCGACTGGGTGCTCAAGAGCCTGATCAAGCACCTGACCGAAGAGCCCAGACCCTATCTGCTCTGGCTGGAGAGTCAGGCGCTGATCCCGGCCATCAAGAACTTCTACGCCAGTAGCGTCGATGTGCGCAGCGAACAGGTTCACGCCGCCAGCCAGCTGCTGGCCCTGCCAGAGTGGCTC
>NZ_JRJY01000107.1:95292-117775 GCF_000801015.1 Aeromonas sp. ZOR0001
GCCACCACTGGCAGGCCGAGGTGAACTACGCCTTCCCCTCTGGCCACAGCATCGCCGCCATCAGCCTGGCCCAGTTCTTTGGCCTTATCTGGCTGGCCCGCGCCCCCACAGGCGTCTGGCTGCTGCCACTGTGGGCACTGGGAATTGGTCTGTCGCGCATGGTGATGGGTATGCACTGGCCGGTGGATGTGCTGGCCAGCGCCCTGTTGGGCACGCTCACGGCGCTGATTGCCGCCCGCTGGTGGCTACACAGATATTAAATCGAGCGCCACCTTGCCGCGGTATCCTGCGTGGGATGGGAGGACAAGCCTGTGCTTTTTTGCCATAATGCCGCCTCATTTTATCCCGACCGAGATCCCATGACCGACGCAGTTCATACCCTCAAGGGCCGTTTCCGTGGTTTTTACCCCGTCGTCATCGATGTTGAAACAGCCGGGTTCAACGCCAAGACCGATGCCCTGCTCGAAATCGCGGCTTACACCCTGAAAATGGATGAGCAGGGCTGGCTCGTTCCCGATCAGGTATTCCACTTTCATGTCGAACCCTTCGAAGGGGCCAACCTGGAAAAGGCTGCGCTGGAGTTCACCGGCATCGACCCCTACAACCCGTTGCGTGGCGCTGTCTCGGAAAAAGAGGCGCTGACCGAGATCTTCAAGGGGATCCGCAAGGGGATGAAGGAGCAGGATTGCGGCCGCGCCATCATAGTGGCCCACAACGCCACCTTTGATCACGGCTTCGTGATGGCAGCCGCCGAGCGCGCTGGCCTCAAGCGAAATCCGTTTCACCCGTTTGCCACCTTCGACACCGCAGCTCTCTCTGGGCTGGCGCTGGGGCAGACCGTGCTGGCCAAGGCGTGCCAGAGCGCCCGCATCCCGTTTGACAATAAAGAGGCGCACTCTGCCCTCTATGACACCGAACGCACCACAGAGCTGTTCTGTCATATTGTTAACCGCTGGAAGAGCATGGGGGGTTGGCCGCCTGCTCATCCGGATGATGACACAACCGATGCCCCTGCCGACGATGAGGGACAAGAATAAACGGACGAAGGCTGCCACTGGCAGCCTTCGCTTTTTGGGGAAGTGATTGATTGCACTGCGCACCGGAAATCGCTATCAACGTCACTATCCACCGCTGCGCACGGGATGCACGGAGACAAACAGGTCACAAACCCTCATGTTGAGCAACCTTGTGCCACATGCTGCTGCGATATGAGGGGTTTGACTGATTTTTTTCTCGACATTTGTCACATTTTTCGCAAACTAACTCCCCTTCACATGACAGACAGCAATAACAAACTATAAGGAAATCAAATGAATCCAGTTGTTATCGCAGTCGGGCTGATGCTGGTGCTCAGTCTGCTGCGGATCAATGTGGTGGTCTCGCTGGCGCTGGGGGCCATTGCTGGCGGCCTGGTCGGTGGGCTGTCGTTGACCGATACCCTCACCACCTTTAGCGGTGGCCTGGGCGGTGGCGCCGAGATTGCCCTCTCCTACGCCATGCTGGGCGCCTTTGCGGTTGCCATCTCCCGCTCTGGGATCACCGACCTGCTGGCCCGCAAGGTGATCAACCAGTTGGGCAAGGATGCCAGCTCGACCCGCATCATGTGGGTCAAAACCCTGCTGCTCTCTTCCGTGCTGGCCGTGGCGATCTCCTCCCAGAACCTGATCCCGGTTCACATCGCCTTTATTCCCATCCTGATCCCGCCGCTGCTGCATGTGATGGCGCAGATGCAGATCGACCGTCGTCAGGTGGCCTGTGTCATCACTTTTGGTCTGACCGCCACCTATATGGTGCTGCCGGTCGGCTTTGGTGGCATCTTCCTCAACAACATTCTGGCCAAGAACCTGATTGATAACGGCGTGCCCATCACCACCAGCCAGATCCCGCTGGCGATGGCCATTCCGGTCGCCGGTATGGTACTGGGCCTGCTGATTGCGGTATTCATCAGCTATCGCAAACCGCGCCAGTACGATCTGGCCAAGATCCTGGATGCCGAGCCCGAAGCGGTCGAACTCAACCTCACCCACATCTGGGTGGCCCTGCTGGCCATTGGCGTGGCGCTGGGGCTGCAACTGATGACCAACAGCATCGTGCTGGGTGCGCTGGCTGGTTTTGTCATCTTCACCTGCGGCGGCGTCATCAAGTTTCGCGAAAGCCAGGATGCCTTCACCCAGGGGGTACGGATGATGTCGCTGATCGGCTTCATCATGATCTCTGCCGCCGGTTTTGCCGCCGTGATGAAGGCGACTCACGGGGTCGACTCTCTGGTTCAGGTGGTCGCCTCCGGCATCGGTCAGCACAAGGGGATCGCCGCCTTCCTGATGCTGCTGGTGGGTCTGCTCATCACCATGGGGATCGGTTCTTCCTTCTCCACCGTGCCCATCATCGCCACCATCTATGTGCCGCTCTGTCTGCAGCTTGGCTTCTCACCGATGGCGATCATCGCGCTGGTCGGTACCGCTGGCGCGCTGGGGGATGCGGGTTCACCAGCCTCCGACTCGACCCTGGGCCCCACCTCCGGCCTCAACGCCGACGGCCAGCACGACCATATCTGGGACAGCGTGGTGCCCACCTTTATTCACTACAACATCCCGCTGGTGATCTTCGGCTGGATTGCCGCCATGGTGCTCTGATAGCCCTTCAGGCTGCGAACTCTGCACGTCACAATGCACAACGAGAAGGCGACCAGATGGTCGCCTTCTTCATTGATGCCAACCAATTACCCCACTCGATATGAATAATGGCTGCCAGCCAGACAAAGCCTCTGAGCGACCAACTAGTCGCCACCCCTTGCGACCGCCGGAGTCAGCGGGCGCAATGCTGTCACTCCCCATCCAACTATCCGCCCAAGTGCACACGTCCCAACGCTTGCCAATACAAAGAAACGGCTGCCAGCCCAGACCTATGGCAGAACGGCGGATGATACCCAACCACGTCACAACCGCCTGTCGAGTAGAAAAGGTATTCTCTCTTTCCCCGACATCCAGTCATCAAATAGTGGCCATCATGCGCTCCCCCATTTAACGGCTTATGCCGATCTGGCGTTCAGTAAGAACACAGGGTAAACCACAGGCAGAAAAAAAGGCCGCTCAATGAGCGGCCTTCTTCATAACGGGATCAGCAATCAGCTTTCGCGACGCTTGCCACCGAATTTGCGATCTTTGTTGAAGCCACCTTCACGGCGCTCCCCGCTCTTGTTGAACGGACGGTCACCCTGGGGACGGCGATCCTTGTTGAAAGGACGGTCGCCACGGAACGGACGATCACCGCGCGGCGGACGGCTGCTGGTGTTGCCACCGGCCGGCACCTCGGTGTAGCGAGTGATCTGCAGCGGACGCTGGCAAACACGGGCTTTCTTGATCACTTCCAGCACATCGGCGGTCATGCCTTTCGGCAGATCGACGGTGGAGAAGTCATCGGCGATGTCGATGTTGCCGATAAAGCGGCTCTCGATATTCGCTTCGTTGGCGATGGCGCCCACGATCTGGCCCGGCTTGACACCGTGATGGGCACCCACGTCTACGCGGTAGCGCTCCATCTCCACGTCTGGGTTGTCTTTCAGCGGACGGGGCTCCAGAGACGGCATGCGACGGGCAGGACGATCGCCACGGTCACCGAAGTCACGACCACCACGGTCGTTGAAGTCACGACGCTCGAAGCCACCACGATCGTTGCTGTTGTTGAACAGCGGATCCGGAATGGAATCATCCAGCAGCAGCGGTTGGTCACCCTGTACCAGCTTGGCCAGTGCAGCAGCCAGCTCCAGCGGATCGGCAGAATCCTCTTCGATCAGCTCGTTTACCAGGTTGTGGTAGATCTCGAGCTCTTCACCCATCATGGTTTCGCGGATGCGCTCCTTGAACTTGGCCAGACGGTGCTGGTTGATGTCCTCGGTGCTCGGCATCTTCATCGGCTCGATGGCCTGACGAGTTGCGTGCTCGATGGCGCGCAGCATGCGACGCTCGCGGGGAGCAACGAACAGGATGGCTTCGCCTTTACGACCGGCACGACCGGTACGACCGATACGGTGTACGTAAGATTCGGTGTCGTACGGAATGTCGTAGTTCACTACGTGAGTGATGCGCTCAACGTCCAGACCACGGGCGACAACGTCGGTGGCGATCAGGATATCCAGCTGGCCCTGGCGCAGCTTGTCGACGGTACGCTCACGCAGTTTCTGCGGGATGTCGCCGTGCAGCGCTTCACAGGCGTGGCCACGAGCGGCCAGCTTGCCAGCCAGCTCTTCAGCGGCGTTCTTGGTACGTACGAACACCAGCAGGGCTTCGTAGGATTCCACTTCCAGCAGACGGGTCATAGCGTCCAGCTTATGCAGACCGGTTACCTGCCAGTAGCGCTGGCGAATAGTGGTAGCGGTAGCAGTCTTGGAGGCGATCTTGATCTCTTTGGGCTGCTTCAGGTGCTTCTGGGCCACGCGACGGATCTGCTCCGGCATGGTGGCAGAGAACAGGGCAACCTGACGAGTGCTCGGGCACTGCTCCATGATCCAGTCAACGTCGTCGATGAAGCCCATACGCAGCATTTCATCAGCTTCGTCCAGTACCAGAGCTTTCAAGCCGGAGAGGTCCAGGTTCTTGCGACGGATCAGGTCCATCACGCGGCCCGGAGTACCGACGACAACCTGGGCACCGCGACGCAGGGCGCGGGTCTGGGTTTCGTAGGAGGCACCACCGTAGATCGGCAGTACGTGGAAATCAGGCATGTGGTGGGCGTAGCGTTGGCACGCTTCAGCCACTTGCAGCGCCAGTTCGCGGGTAGGCGCCAGCACCAAGATCTGGGTGTTGCGGTTACCAGCTTCCAGACGAGACAACAGAGGCAAGGCAAAAGCAGCGGTCTTCCCTGTACCGGTTTGCGCCTGCCCCAGCAGATCGTGTCCCGCCATCAGGTGGGGAATTGCTGCGGCCTGGATCGGTGACGGGCGCTCATAGCCCACGTCCTGCAGCGCTTTCAATACAGGCGCGGCCAGTCCAAGCTCACTAAAAAGGGGCAGTTGTTCGGTATCAGACATAGATTCTTCCAGATTAAGGCAGGCGGCTAACACCGCGGAATAGCAAAAAGGCGGCGATTATAGCGCCACTTTGTTCTGCTGTCTTGAAAAATGTGATAAGCCTCTCAAGACGTTGGCAATTATAGAGGGATCTGACGAGTATGGCTTGCTTATTTTGCACTCATAGTGCGTTATTGCAGATCACTCCTCGCTGGAGTCCTTGCCCCGCTTGTGTTTGAGCACCGCCATGGTCAGTCGGCTGGTGCACAATAAACGCTCACGTTCGTCCCGAATTTCAATCTGCCACACCTGGGTCGTTGCTCCCAGATGGAGCGGCGTGCAACGCCCGGTCACCACCCCTTCCCGTTTAGCTCGCAGATGGTTGGCATTCACCTCCAGCCCCACACAGTAGCTATTTGGCCCGACCGCCATATTGGCGGCAATCGATCCCAAGGTTTCCGCCAGCACCACAGATGCGCCGCCATGCAGCATGCCCAGGGGTTGGTGTGTGCGATGATCCACCGGCATGGTCGCTTCAAGCCAATCGGTGCCAAAAGCCGTGTAGACGATATCGAGATGGGCCATCAGGGTGTTGCGAGAGGTGGCGTTGAGCCCCTCCAGACTCATGGGTTTACGCCAGATGGGCGCAATATCGTGACTCATTGCGAGCAGACTCCTTATGTAAGCGATGAATGCGTACCGATATGGGTGAAACGCCCTCCATCGACAACATGGTTCGGTTATGTGAGTTGTTGGTTACCGGGTGACGTGGTAACAACGCAGCCCCGACCCGGCGCTGCGTGTTACACAATCATGCCCTTAAGCGGGATGTCACCAGGGGTAGGTAACGCCGGGCCACTCGGACCAGGGCACATCTCGCCCCGGCAAGCGGGGGTCTGGCCACTGCCACACCCTGGCGAGCCACTCGCGCAACTGAATCTCCAGCTCCTCATCCGTGATGGGCGCCTCGGCCACCTTCCAGAAGAAGAGCTCCACCGCTACCTCCGGCAGCACCGAGGGGTAGAGATAAACCCCGCCCCAAAATTGCGGCTCCCGATCCGGGCTCCAGAGGCCATAGGCAAAGGAGCGCTTGGCCAGAAACTCCGACTGCTGCCACTCCAGATCCCCTTCGTGCTGGCTCAGGCTGAAG
This sequence comes from Aeromonas sp. ZOR0001, assembly GCF_000801015.1. Classification (NCBI taxonomy): domain Bacteria; kingdom Pseudomonadati; phylum Pseudomonadota; class Gammaproteobacteria; order Aeromonadales; family Aeromonadaceae; genus Aeromonas; species Aeromonas sp. ZOR0001. The sequence continues at coordinate 101,448 of NZ_JRJY01000107.1, forward strand.
TTGGCGGAGGGCCAGAGATCGTGCGGGCGAAACAGCTGATGGAGCTGCTCGCGCTCGCGCAACATGGCGACAAACTCCACCACCGCCTGAGCGGGAGTGGCGGGTAACAGCAAGAAACGTGGATGCCGATAGGCCTTCGGCACCCGAAACCGCTTGGGGAACGTCAGCATCAGAGCAGCTCCAGCAGGGCTTGCAATGGATGTTTGAGCTTTTCCCCCTCCATCCGCTTGACCTGACTGCGGCACGAATAGCCAGTTGCTAGACAGCGCGCTTTGGGCAGGCGGGCGAGCGGGTCGGCCCAGCTCAACCCATAAATGCCCTTGGAGTTCTCCACCTGTTTGACATCGTGACCATAGGTACCCGCCATACCACAACACCCCACAGAGACCGGCTGCAAACTGGCCCCGAAGCGGCCAAACAGGGTGCTCCAGTCACCGTGAGTGGAGGGCTTGGCGGTCTTCTCGGTGCAGTGGGCAAAGAGATACCAGGGCTCACTCCCCTCCTCGCTCTTTGCCTTGTTGGCGCTAGCAGGCAACTGATCTGTCGGCAGCGAGAGCAGCCACTCCTGTGGCAGCAACACCTGAAAATCACCGCGAGCCGACCCCAGCGCCTTGGCATACTCGTCGCGATAGCAGAGCACCATGGCCGGATCCACCCCCACCATGGGAATGCCAAGCGCCGCCACCTTGTTGAGGAACTGGGCGCTGTTGGCGGCGGTGCGGGCAAAGGCACGCAGGAACCCCTTGATATGCTGGGGTTTACCATTGGGTTTAAAGGGCAGCAGGTAGGGCTGGAACCCGAGCTTGCTGGCGAGTTTCACCAGGTCGCGCACCACGGGGGCATCGTAATAGCTGGTGAAGGGATCCTGCACGATAAGCACTACCTGCTTGCGCTGCTCGGCACTCATCCGCTCCAGTCCCGGCAGATCAAAATAGCGGGCGCGGTTATCGTGCAGGCTCTCGGCCAAGGTCGGCACCGAGAGCAGCGGCACATCGACCATGCCGATGCTCTTCTCGGTCGCCTTCTGGGCCCACTCTTTTTCGAGGAAGAAGTTGACCAGCTTCGGCGCCTTGGCAAGCAGCGGCGCATAGCTCTCCACCGTGCCGACGAAGTAATCCTTGGGGGCGCGCAGGTAGCGGCCATGATAAAGCTGCATAAAGCGGGCGCGAAAATCGGGCACATCCACCTTGATCGGGCACTGGCTGGTGCACGCCTTGCAGGCCAGACAGCCTGCCATCGCCTCCATCACCTCGTGGGAGAAATCATACTCGCCGCGCTGTTTGGCCCAGCTGTTGCGCACCTTGTCCACCAGCTGTTTGAAGCGCACGCCACCGGATTGCAGCGCCACCTCTTCCGCCAGCGGATCGAAGCCCTGCTCCGCCAGCTGACGCAACCATTCACGCATCAGGCCCGCCCGCCCCTTGGGGGAGTGGCGGCGATCGCGGCTGATCTTGACCGAGGGGCACATGGGGGAGTCGATCTCGAAGGTGAAGCAGAGGCCGTTGCCGTTGCAATCCATGGCGCGGGTGTAGCTGGTGCGCACGGCGAGCGGGATCTGGCGGTCATACTTGCCGCGCTTGGGGCCATCCACCGACACCAGCTCGGCGCCGCTACCGTAGGGGATACAGATCTTGCCCGGGTTGATGCGGTTGGCCGGGTCGAACGCCCCCTTGACCCGCTGCAGCTCTTCCCACAGCTCGCCAAAGAAGGCGGGACTGTATTCGGAGCGAAAGCCCTTGCCATGTTCCCCCCACATCAAGCCGCCATATTTGGCGGTGAGCGCTACCACCTGATCGGAGATGCGGCGCAGCAGCACCTCCTGCTCGGGATCGCACAAATCCAGCGCCGGGCGCACGTGCAGCACACCGGCATCGACGTGGCCAAACATGCCGTAGTCGAGGCCGTGGGCATCCAGCAGGGCGCGAAACTCCATGATGAAATCGGCCAGGAATTCGGGCGGCACTGCGGTATCTTCAGTGAAGGCCACCGGCTTCTTGCGCCCTTCGGCGTTGCCCAGCAGCCCCACCGACTTCTTGCGCATGGCGTAGATGGTCTCGATACTCGGCAGGTGGTCACATACCTGATAGCCGATGATCCCGGCCTCACCCTTGGCCAGCAGGTCGTCGATACGGCGGCAGAGCTCCGCTACCTTGGTCTTGTGTTCCGCCTCGTCGGTATCGGCAAACTCGACGATGTTGAGCCCCTGCAGATCCTTGCCGGGCACATCCTGAATAAGTTCTTTCACCGAATGCCAGATGATGTCGGCGCGGGCCAGCCCGAGCACCCGGGAGTCCACCGTCTCCACCGACAGCGCTTGGGCCTCAACCATAAAGGGGGCGTTGCGCAGGGCGGAGGGGAAGCTGTCGTACTTGACGTTAACCAGGGTGCGATAGCGCGGGATGGGGGTGATATTGAGTTTAGCTTCGGTGATAAAGCCGAGGGACCCTTCAGATCCGCACAGCACCCGGCTCACATCCAGCGTATCCGTATCCGGTTGATAGAGGTGTTTGAGATCGTAACCGGTCAAAAAGCGGTTGAGCTTGGGGAAAGTCGCCTCGATGTCGGCGCGGCGCTCCTTGCCGATACGATAGAGAGTGCGATAGATCTCCCCTTCCCGATTCTCCAGCGCCAGCTTGTCGGCCAGTCGCTCACCGGTCAGCGGCTCGGTGGCCATGATATCGCCATTCTCCAGCACCGCTTTGAGACCCAGCACGTGATCCGAGGTTTTGCCGTAAACGAGGGACCCCTGCCCCGAGGCGTCGGTGTTGATCATGCCCCCTAAGGTGGCGCGGTTGGAGGTGGAGAGATCCGGCGAGAAGAAGTAGCCATGGGGCTTGAGATAGGCGTTGAGCTGGTCTTTCACCACCCCGGCCTGGGCGCGCACCCACCCCTCCTCCAGATTAATTTCCATGATCTGGTTCATATAACGGGAGAGATCGACGATAATGCCGCCGCCCAATGACTGACCATTGGTACCGGTACCGCCACCGCGAGGGAAAAAACTCAAGGCGGCGAACGCCGGCTCTGCGGCCAGCTTGAGCATTGCTGCTATGTCGTCCGCACTGCGCGGATAGAGAACCGCCTGAGGTACTACCTGATAGACGCTGTTATCCGTCGCCATCGCCAACCGGCTTGCATAAGACTTTTCGATATCACCACGAAATGCGCTGCGCTCTAGCAACTCAAGAAACTGCAGGGTTGTGGGTGACAAACTGTCCTGGTAATCGAGTCTCGGGATCATGAATCCTTGTTCCCATCCTTTGCTTGATGCCGGCACGCCGGCGACAACGACTGGCCAGCCGCCTGTCAATGGCAATCAGGCCAGTCCGCTCACATGTGAGCGGGCAGTATATCAGCTAGAAAACCGCTTGCGCTTGGCAATATTCACCATTTGAAAGGAGGACTTTTATGGCTCACCACAGCCATGTTATCAGTACGCTGGTCACCACCGAAAAACAGGCGCTTACCCTGTCGCTGTTCGGTTGTATTACCTTTGCCATCTTCGGCATCGGCTACGGCCTCTTCGTCGGTTCCAACGCCATCATGCTCGATGGTATCTTCACCCTGTTCAGCATGGGCATGACGGGCCTCGGTCTTGTTACCGCCTATCTCGTTACCCGCCCTTCCGATGCGCGCTTCCAGTACGGCTATGCCCACTTCGAGCCCATCACCAACGTCATCAATGGCGCCATTATTCTGCTGCTCTGCCTTGGCGCTCTCTATAGCGGCATCACCACCCTGCTGGATGGCGGACGGGAGATCGATCTCGGCCACGCCCTCATCTATGCCGCCGTCTCCACCTTCTTCTGCGCCATCATCTATCGCATCGAAGCCCAGGTCGCCGAGCAGGTAGACTCCGAGCTGGTGCGGGTCGACTCCAAGGAGTGGCTGGTGGATACCCTGCTCAGCGCCACCCTGCTGATTGGCTTTGTGGTCGCCATCGGCCTCGATGCCATCGGCTACGGCCAATACAACCGCTACATAGACCCGGTGCTGGTCTCGCTGCTGGCCCTCTGCGCCACTCTCATTCCCATCAAGGTGCTCGGTCGCAACCTGCGGGAAGTGTTGAAGATCGCCCCCAAGGGGGATGTGCCACGGCAAGTCGAGCAGGAGATCGAGGCGCTGCGCCAGCGCCACGGCATCGAGTGCTACAGCCATCTGGCCAAAAGCGGTCGCCGCTTCGATCTGGAATTGAACATTCTGGTGGCGCCGGGTCAGGAGTGGCCCGTCGAACGTCAGGATGCCTTGCGTCAGGAGCTCTGGTCTCGCCTTGGCGATACCCTTGGGGATGCCTGGCTGTCGGTCTGTTTCACCCGCGAAAAGCGCTGGTTGTAACGACCGCACGGGGGAGCGTGGCACCGCTGCCTCCCCCTGTCGCATCACAACCCCATCACGCCCCACTGACACTGCTCTTGCCAAATTGGCGCCAGCCGCTATCATCAGGGCTCATTTTTCACCCGAGGTTTTATTGCCCATCATGGACAATCCCCGAAGTTGCCCTTCGTCTCTCTCTGTCAAAGCCTATCTTTTTCTGCTTAATCAGCGCCTCTGAATAACACCTTTGCCTTGCTGTTACTGCGGCCATCGTGCGCCGTGATCACTCTCTGCTCTGTCTGTTTTTATTGAGGTCATACAATGGAATTGCTGCTGGATCCCCATATCTGGATTGGTCTGTTTACCCTGATCATTCTGGAAATCGTGCTGGGGATCGACAACCTGGTCTTTATCGCCATTCTGGTGAAAAAACTGCCCCCCGCCCAACGGGACAAGGCCCGCGTCATCGGCCTGTCGCTGGCCCTGCTGATGCGACTTGGGCTCTTGAGCGTCATGTCATGGCTGGTCACCCTGACCACCCCGATTTTGCACCTGTGGGATCACCCCTTCTCCGGTCGGGATCTGATCCTGATGGGGGGCGGCCTGTTCCTGCTGTTCAAGGCTACCTCCGAGCTGCATGAGCGGCTGGAAGCCAAACCCCAGGATGATGGCCCGGTCGGCGCCTACGCCAGCTTCGGCGTGGTGATCGCCCAAATTCTGGTGCTCGATGCGGTCTTCTCGCTCGACTCCATCATCACCGCCGTCGGCATGGTGGAACACCTGGGTGTGATGATGGCCGCTGTCACCATCGCCATGGTGGTGATGGTGCTCGCCTCCAAACCACTGACCCGCTTCGTCAACGCCCACCCCACCGTGGTGGTGCTCTGCCTGAGCTTCCTGCTGATGATCGGCTTCAGCCTGGTGGCGGAAGGGTTCGGCTTCCATATTCCGAAGGGCTACCTCTACGCAGCCATCGGCTTCTCGGTGCTGATCGAGTTTTTCAACCAGCTGGCCCAGCGCAGCGCCATGCGTCACGAATCCAAACAGCCCCTGCGTGAGCGCACCACCGCCGCCATCTTCAAATTGATGGGGAGCAAGGCCTATCAGGATCAGCCGGATGACGATCTGGATGCCCCTGCCGTAGCGCCGGTGAGCTTTGGCGAGGAGGAGCGCTATATGGTGACCGGCGTACTATCGCTGGCCGAGCGCTCCATTCGCACCATCATGACCCCGCGCTCGGAGATGGCCTGGATCGATATCAACGACTCCAGCGACGAGATCCGCGTCCTGCTGCAGCGCGAGCCCCACAGCCTGTTCCCTATCTGTGACGGGGATCTGGACGAGGTGATCGGAGTGGTCAAGGCGCGCGATCTGCTGTTTGCCTTGAACGAAGGGCAATCTTTAAGTGAACTGGCCAAGCAGAACGACCCCATTATCGTGCCGCAAACCATCAACGTGATCCGTCTGTTGGCGGAGCTGCGCAAAGCCAAGGGGAGCCTTATTCTGGTCTCCGACGAGTTTGGCGTGATCCAGGGGCTGGTCACCACCCACGACCTGCTGGAGGCCATCGTCGGCGAGTTGCCGGACGAGGACGAAACCCCGGATATCGTACGCGATGGCGAAGGGTGGCTGATCAACGGCAGCACCAACATCCACCATGTGGAGCAGGTGCTGGAGCACGAGGGACTGGTGAGCGAGAGCGATGAATACGTGACCCTGGCGGGCATGCTGCTCTCCCACTTCGGCACCCTGCCCACCCCGGGTCAGCAGTTGCAACTGCAGCAGCTCAACTTCGAGGTGATCGAGGTGAGCGAAAGGCGTATCGAGCGGGTGAAAGTGATGCCCGCCGCGGCTTGAGCCAGCCACCAGCAGAAAACAGAAGAGGGCCAGACGGCCCTCTTTTTTATGCTTCAACTTTATGCCTCAACGCCTTCTTTCCCGGCGGGTTGCACTGATTGCTGCATCAAGCACAATTCTCTTGTGCAATTACCCCTCTTTTTCACAACAAGATGGCGGCATAAAGTGGCCTCACTTCCACCATGAGGAACTCAAGATGAGCCACGATCACCTGTTCTGCCCGCTGCGCCTCGGCCAGCTGCACCTTGCCAACCGCATCGTCATGCCCCCCATGACCCGCTCCCGTGCCAGTCAGCCCGGTGATGTGGCCAACGCCATGATGGCCAGCTACTACGCCCAGCGCGCCGAGGCGGGCCTGATCATCAGCGAAGGCACCCAAATCGACCCCATGGGCAAGGGCTATGCCTGGACGCCGGGGATCTACAGTGCCGAGCAGATCGCTGGCTGGAAGCTTGTGACCGATGCCGTGCACGCCAAGGGGGGCAGCATCTTCGCCCAGCTCTGGCACGTGGGCCGGGTCACCCATCCGGACAACATCGGCGGCGCCCAGCCCATCTCCGCTTCAGCCCTGCCCGCAGTGGGCGTCAAGGTGTTCGTCGATAACGGCAGCGATGCGCCGGGCTTTGTCGAGACAGTCACCCCGCGCGCCATGACTCAGACCGATATCCATGCGGTGGTGGGCCAGTTCCGTCAGGCGGCTCGCAACGCCATCAGCGCCGGTTTTGACGGTATCGAGCTGCACGCCGCCAACGGATACCTCATCAACCAGTTCCTCGACTCCGAATCCAACGTCCGCACCGACAGTTATGGCGGATCGCTGGAAAACCGGCTGCGCTTTCTCAAAGAGGTGACCGAGGCAGTCAGTAGCGAAATCGGCGCCGACCGGGTCGGGGTGCGTCTTGCGCCGCTCACCACCCTCAACGGCACCGTCGATGCCAATCCGCAGGAGACCTATCTGGCGGCCGCCCGTCTGCTGGGCCAGCTCAACGTGGTCTACCTGCACATTGCAGAAGCGGACTGGGACGATGCCCCCCTGATGCCGAAGAACTTCAAGCAGGGGCTGCGCGATGCTTTCCCCAACACCCTGATCTATGCCGGCAAATATGATGGCGAGCGGGCTCGCGCCGCCCTCGAAGCGGGCTGGGCCGACATGATTGGCTTTGGCCGCCCCTTCGTCGCCAACCCGGATCTGCCGAACCGTCTGCGTCACGGCTATCCGCTGGCCCCCCACGATCCGGCCACCCTGTTTGGCGGCGGCGAAAAAGGGCTGACCGATTACCCCGTCTATCAGGCCGAGGACACAGCAGCCAGCCGCTGATTGCCGATGACCAACCGGCCACGTAACGCAGGCCCCACAGGTTGGGGCCTGCCGTATTGTTGCCCATTCGCAGCAGTAGCAGTTTCTCTGTATTGCGGTTGCAATGACCTCGTTGTTCTCTCCCCTCGCTTTCACAAGGAGTCATCATGAATCACACCCAAGCCTGGTGCTGGCATGCCCCCGGTGAACCGACCCAGCTTACCCTCGCCGATCTGCCCCTGGCACCGCCCGCCCCTGACGAGGTGCTGGTGGCAAACCGGGTCATCGCCTTCAATCCGGTGGACTGGAAGCTGATCGAATATGGCCACTCCAACTGGCAGGACGGTCAGGTGCCCGGCGTCGATGGCATGGGCACTATCGTGGCCCTCGGTGCCAACGTCAGCCATCTGCGCCTCGGTGCCCGGGTCACCTATCACACCGACCTGCGCCACCACGGCAGCTTTGCCCGCCACACCCGGGTACCGGCCCGCGCCCTGCTGCCGGTGCCCGATGCCCTGAGTGACGAGGCAGCAGCCGCCCTGCCCTGTCCCGGCCTCACCGCGTGGCAGGCGCTGGCCAAGCTGCCGCGCCTGCACGGGGAAGCACTGCTCATCACAGGTGCTGGCAGCAGCGTCGGCCGTTTTGCGGTGCAGCTCGCCCTCAAGCAGGGGGCGCGGGTCTTTGCCAGCGCCAGCTCACGCCACCATCACTGGCTCAAGCAGATAGGTGTGCAGGGGGTGGCCGATTATCGGGATCCCGACTGGCTGGCCACCTTGCAGGCGGCCAACGGCAACGAGCCGTTTGAGGGGATCATCGATCTGGTCTCCAGCCAGCAGGCAGAGAGCCTGCTGCCCGCCCTTGGCTACTACGGTCACATGGTGACTGTGCTCGGGCGCATCCCGCACAATCCGCTACCCGCCTTTAGCCATTGCCACTCATTGCACGAGATTGCGCTGGGCGCCCAGCACGCCTTTGGCACCGACAAGCAGTGGAGCCGACTGGTGGCCGCCGGTGTCGCCATGATGGCGCAGATGGCGAGCGGCGAGCTGACCCTGCCGCCGCTGGTGGTGGGCGACTTTGAGGCACTGCCTAACCTGCTCGAGCGCTTCAAGCGCGAAGGACAGGGTGAGAAGTTTCTGGTACGGGTGGCGTAACGCTGACTTTCCCTGATAACCACACCGACCATTGAAACGAAAGAGGCCCGCCAGTAATGACGGGCCTCTATTTATATCTACTGCATCTCATCTCGACTTCATTGGCGCCTGACTCAATGCAGGATCACCCCGTGAGTCGCGGCATAACTGCGGATCTCCCGGGTCAGCCTCGCCTTGTCGGCCAGAGAGAGCCAGCTCGCCTCAACGGCATTGAGCGACAAGCGACAGAGCTGACTCATGGTCGCGCCAAGGCCATCGGCCAGCGCCACAAAGTTGGCATTCATATAGCCGCCAAAGTAGGCGGGGTCGTCCGAGTTGATGGTGACGCAGAGCCCCTGCTCCAGCAGCCGCAACACATTGTGCTGGGCCATATTGCCGAACACCTTGAGCCGGGTGTTGGAGAGGGGGCAGACGGTGAGCGGCATGCGGGTATCCGCCAGATAACGGAGCAGCTCGGGATCGTCGGCCGAGCGCACCCCGTGATCGATGCGGCATACCTGCAGCTCGTTGATCGCCTGCCAGATGTAGTCGGCAGGCCCCTCCTCACCAGCATGGGCCACCACCGGCAGCCCCAGCTCGCGGCATTTGGCAAAGACCCGGGCAAATTTAGTGGGCGGATTGCCCCTCTCCCCCGAGTCAAGGCCGATACCGTGAATGCGTGACAGGAAGGGCATAGCCTCTTCCAACGTCGCAAAGGCATCCTCTTCGCTCAGGTGGCGCAAAAAGCTCATGATAAGGCGCCAACTGATGCCAAACTCCTTCTCCCCGATCTGCAGCGCCCGCTCGATGCCGCCCAGCACAGTAGCAAAGGGGACACCGCGAGCAGTGTGGGTCTGCGGGTCGAAGAAGATCTCCACATGCACCACCTTGTCGGCGGCGCAACGCTCAAGATAGGCCCAGGTGAGGTCGAAGAAGTCCTGCTCGGTCACCAGCACGCTGGCACCTCGATAGTAGAGGTCGAGAAAGGATTGCAGGCAGTCAAAGTCATAGGCGGCGCGCACGCTGGCCACATCGGGCCAGGGCAGTGGCACACCGTTGCGGCGGCCCAGCTCAAACATCAGCTCGGGTTCGAGGCTGCCCTCGATATGCAGGTGCAGCTCCAGTTTCGGCAGTCCGGCGATAAATTGCGCGGCGGTGAGGTGTTCGGGGGTGACTGGCTTGGGAATCGGGGTGTCCATAGCGACGGCTCCATCAGCAAAGTGATCCGGCGTCAGCCCCTCCACCAGACTGACCCGACGGCAGCTTTATTGTGCACCGAAGTGCCGAGACAGGGGAGACTTGTCATCAAACAGACTTATAATGGCGTCACAAAAATCATAAATGATTGAACATCTTAACGATTGGCGGCTCGCCTGCGCCCTGACAAGGAGTTTTCATGAAGAAGAACGTCATCTGCGATATCGACGGTGTCATCCTGCACAATAACGATCTCATCCCCGGTGCCGACCGTTTCGTCCATCGCCTGCTGGAGCAGGGCAGCAAGCTCTTGTTCCTCACCAACTACCCGGCCCAGACCCAGAAAGATCTGCAAAACCGCTTCCGCTCCGCAGGTATCGAAGTGCCGGAGGAGTGCTTCTACACCTCCGCCATGGGCACCGCCGACTTTCTCAAGCGTCAGGATGGCAAGAAGGCCTATGTGATCGGTGAAGGGGCGCTGACCCACGAGCTCTACAAGGCCGGCTTTACTATCACCGACATAGACCCGGACTTCGTGGTGGTTGGCGAGACCCGCAACTACAACTGGACCATGATGCAACAGGGGGCCAAGTTCGTCGATCAGGGGGCCCGCTTTATCGCCACCAACCCCGATACCCACGGCCCCATGATGCACCCGGCCTGCGGCGCCCTGTGCGCCCCCATCGAGCGGATGACCGGCAAGAAGCCGTTTTATGTCGGCAAGCCGAGCGCCTGGATCATCCGTGCGGCGCTCAACCGGATGGAGGCCCACTCCGACGACACCATCATCATCGGCGACAACCTGCGCACCGACATTCTGGCGGGCTTTCAGGCCGGTCTCGAGACGGTGCTGGTGCTCTCCGGGGTGAGCAAGGTCGCCGATATCGACCGCATGCCGTTTCGCCCGAACCATATTTTCGACTCCGTGGTCGACATCGATATCGTCTAATCACCACCCAAGCGTTAAACAGGGCAGGTCTCTCCTGCCCTTGCAGGATCTGTTATGGAACCCATTCTGATCGCCGTGGCTTTTGGTTGCGGCATGGTAGTCAATCTGATTGGCCTGCCTCCCCTGTTCGGCTTTCTGGCCGCCGGTTTTATCCTCAACGGCATGGGATATGAAAATACTCCCGCCCTGAGCGAGGTAGCCGATCTCGGCGTCACCCTGCTGCTGTTCACCATCGGTCTCAAGCTCAATATCAAGACCCTGATGCGGCGCGATGTGTGGGGCACCACCAGCCTGCACCTGCTGCTCTCCACCCTGCTCTTTACCGTAGTGCTGCTGGTCTGCAAGGGACTGGGGCTTGAACTTGCCCTCTCGCTGGACTGGAAACTGGCGCTGCTGCTGGGCTTTGCCCTCTCCTTCTCCAGCACTGTCTTTGCGGTCAAGGTGCTGGAAGATCGCAGCGACATGAATGCCCTCTACGCCCGCATCGCCATCGGGGTGCTGGTCATGCAGGATGTGTTCGCCGTGGCGTTTCTGGCCTTCTCCAGCGGCAAGTGGCCCAGTATCTGGGCGCTCTGGGTGCTGGGACTGCCGCTGCTGCGCCCGCTGCTGTTCAAGCTGCTGGAACGTGCCGGGCACGGCGAGCTGCAGGTGCTGTTCGGGGTGTTTCTGGCGCTGGTGGTCGGGGCGGCCGGTTTTGAAGTGGTCGGCCTCAAGCCGGATCTGGGGGCCCTCATCATCGGCATGCTGCTCGCCTCTCATCCGGCTGCGGCAGGGCTTGCAAAGGCGCTCTTTAACCTCAAAGACCTCTTTCTGGTCTGCTTTTTTCTCACCATCGGTCTCAACGGCCTGCCGACCCACGACACCATGCTGCTGGCACTGGCGCTGGTGCTGGCCCTGCCGCTCAAAAGTGTCCTCTACTATCTGGTCTACAGCGGCGCTCACCTGCGGGTACGTACCGCCCTGCTCTCGACCCTGGCGCTCACCAACTTCTCGGAGTTTGGCCTGATCGTCGCCGCCATCGCCGCCAAGGCGGGCTGGCTCTCCCACGAGTGGCTGGTGGCGGTCTCGCTGGCACTGGCGGCCAGCTTTATGATCTCCGCTCCCCTCAATGCCCAAAGCGAGCGCATTTATCACCGCATCGGCCACTGGCTGCGAGGATTGCAAGCGAGCAACCTCCATCCGGAAGACAGGCCCATCGAGCTGGGCGATGCCGAGGTGATCATCCTCGGCATGGGGCGGATCGGTCAGGGGGCCTACTTCGAGCTGGAGAACAAGTACGGCAACGTCATCCTCGGGGTGGAGAACGACAGCGAGAAGCTGCCCACCCTGCGTGCCCAGGGGATGAACGTCATCGAGGGGGATGCCACCGATACCGACTTCTGGGACAAGGTGCTGCTCTCCAATCAGGTCAATCTGGTGCTGCTGGCGATGCCCCACCACTCGGGTAACCTCTACGCCATCGAGAAGCTGCGCAGCCACGGGTTCAACGGCAAGATCGCCGCCATCGTCCGCTTCGAGGATGATATCGCCTCCTTGCAGGAGCAGGGGGTGGATGCGGTGTTCAACGTCTACAACGAAGCGGGCAGCGGCTTTGCCCGCCATGTGATCCGCCGTTTGCAGCCGCTCTGATCCTGCGGCCAGCGGCTCTTGGCAAGGGAATGCACATCGTTTAAGTTATGCACAACCTCGTTTAATAAAACGAACAATCGCGGGGCCGGGATGGCCCCGCTTTCCTATCTGCCGAAGCCAAGGAGGCACCATGAAGACTCTCAACGACTGGATTTTGCTCGATCGCCATGAGGCGGCCCCTACCCCGCTGATGCCAGCCCCCGAGCGCATTAAAGCGGGCAACCCGGCGCAAACGGTGTGGAACCACTACTCCGACCCAAGCCAGCAGTTTCACGTGGGCTTCTGGAGCTGCGAGCCGGGCCGCTGGACCATTTACTACACCGAGCACGAGTATTGCCAGCTGCTGGAGGGGGATGTGGTGATCCACGACAGTCAGGGCGGCCAGCTTGCCCTCAAACCCGGCGATCAATTCGTGATTCCGGCAGGCTTTGTCGGCGAGTGGGAGACCCTCACCCCCTGTCGCAAGGTCTATGTGATCTTCGAACCCGCCTCGGCTTGACGTTCACGTCACCCTGCCCCGTTGCCGCAGCCATTATTCTGTTAATCCGCTTGACGCTTACGGCATGATTTTCTGCGGTTTTCCCGCTTGCAAAAGGTTTTTCCGCTAGGCATTGTGTCTGACGAGGAATGTAAATGGAATTTCGAGCCCAAACGTGGGGGGCTCATATAAAAATCAAGAGGATTACCGCCAATGTGTTCAATTTTCGGCATTCTGGATATCAAGTCCGATGCAGTAGCCCTGCGCAAATCGGCGCTGGAGATGTCCAAGCGACTTCGTCACCGCGGGCCTGACTGGTCCGGCGTCTACAGCTCCGACAAAGCCATTCTGGTGCACGAGCGTCTGGCCATCGTCGATCCGGGCAATGGCGCCCAGCCGCTCTACAACCCGGAGCGCACTCACGTATTGGCCGTCAACGGCGAGATTTACAACCACAAAGAGCTGGAAAAGACCCTCAAGGTCGATTTCCAGTTCCAGACCAAATCTGACTGTGAAGTGCTGCTGGCTCTTTACAAGGAGAAGGGCCCGGCGTTTCTCGACGATCTCAACGGCATCTTTGCCTTCATTCTTTATGACGCCGAACAGGATGCCTACCTGATTGGTCGCGACCACATGGGGATCATCCCCCTCTATACCGGCCGCGACGAGCACGGCAACTTCTATGTTGCCTCCGAGATGAAGGCGCTGGTGCCGGTCTGCAAAAGCGTTGAAACCTTCCCGCCGGGACACTACCTCTGGAGCAAGGATGGCGAGCTCAAACAGTGGTACAAGCGCGACTGGATGGATTACAGCGCGGTCGAGCATAACGTCAGCGACAAGGCGGAGCTGAAAGCCGCGCTGGAAGCGGCGGTCAAGCGCCAGCTGATGTGCGACGTGCCCTATGGCGTGCTGCTCTCCGGCGGGCTGGACTCCTCCGTTATCTCCGCCATTACCAAGCTTTATGCGGCGCGCCGCATCGAGGACGATGGCAAGAGCGAAGCCTGGTGGCCACAACTGCACTCCTTCGCCGTGGGGCTGGAAGGTTCGCCGGATCTCGCCGCCGCCCGTAAAGTGGCCGATCACCTCGGCACCATCCACCACCAGATCCACTTCACCGTGCAGGAGGGTCTGGATGCCCTGCGCGACGTCATCTATCACCTCGAGACCTATGACGTCACCACCATCCGCGCCTCCACGCCCATGTATCTGATGGCACGCTACATCAAGGCGATGGGGATCAAGATGGTGCTCTCCGGCGAAGGTTCCGACGAGCTGTTTGGTGGCTACCTCTACTTCCACAAGGCGCCCAACGCTCGCGAGTTCCACGAAGAGAACGTGCGCAAGCTCGCCTCACTGCACCTCTATGATTGCCTGCGCGCCAACAAGTCGATGGCCGCTTGGGGTGTCGAGGGTCGCGTACCCTTCCTCGACAAAGAGTTCATGGACGTAGCGATGCGCCTGCAACCTGCCGACAAGATGTGTGGCAAGGGCAAGATCGAGAAGCATATCCTGCGCGAAGCGTTCGAGGATCTGCTGCCCCACGAAGTGGCATGGCGTCAGAAGGAGCAGTTCTCCGATGGCGTGGGTTATTCGTGGATCGACAGCCTGAAAGCCATGGTGGAGCAGGAAGTGACGGATCAGATGTTCGAGGCGGCCGCATTCCGCTTCCCCATCAACACACCGCTCACCAAAGAGGCCTACTTCTACCGCGCCATCTTCGACGAGCACTTCCCGCTGGAAGCCGCCGCCCGTACAGTGCCCTACGGCAAGTCGGTCGCCTGCTCCACTCCTACCGCGCTGGAGTGGGATGCCAAGTTCAAGGAGATGGCCGACCCGTCCGGCCGCGCCGTGATGGACGTGCACCAACAGGGCTACTAAGCCAGAGCGGGGCGACCCCAGCGGCTAACGCCAGATAGCCAAAAGCCCTTCACCATGGTGAAGGGCTTTTTTTCATCTCCCCGCGGTCACGCCTGCCAAATCACATCAGACCATCGCAGCTAGTTGATTTTTCATAAATATTTAATTTTTTTACCGAGTGACCATGCATTGACAGGGAGCGCGTCGATTGACTATGCCTGAAGGGTGATCAACAGGATCACCAGGATGACAACAAGGATCGGGAGGGGGCATGGACGCTAACACTCTATCAAGGATCGCCCTGCTGACAGCACTGCTTGCCAGTCCGTCTGCAATGGCCAATGACAATATTCTTGCCCTGCAGCTGGGCAAGGCGTTCAGCAATGAAAAGCTCGACATCAAGATCGCCGATGCCAAGTTTCACCATATGTTCTGGCGCTGGGGAGACTCGGTCTGTCAATTTGGATTGGGAGCACGTGGCGGTACGCTCAAGGTAGAAGATGAAGAGACCGCCAGACTGGGGGGCGGCGCCCGTATCGAATGCCAATGGGGTAACTGGGTGACCTGGCTCCCCGGCGAAATGGTCTGGCTCGATCAGTACCAATTTGGCACTCGCGGCCACGGCTACAAGGATTACGGCGGCCCCTTCCAGTTCGCTCTGGGGATCGGCCTCGGCTACGCCATCACCAAGAATTGGCTGATCGGTTATCAGTATGAGCACATGTCCAACGCCCATATGTATGA
The DNA here is from genome assembly GCF_000801015.1 of Aeromonas sp. ZOR0001. Classification (NCBI taxonomy): domain Bacteria; kingdom Pseudomonadati; phylum Pseudomonadota; class Gammaproteobacteria; order Aeromonadales; family Aeromonadaceae; genus Aeromonas; species Aeromonas sp. ZOR0001. Next base: position 116,903 of record NZ_JRJY01000107.1, read on the forward strand.
CAAGAATCCGGGGCTGGACAGCCATACCCTCCATATCGAGTACCGTTTTTGACTACAAACCCATTCCTTAGACTGCAGACTGCGCTGCTGGATACAAGCAGGTGTACATTGCTCAAAACGACATGCCCATAGCCTCGTTGACCAACAGTGATATACACAAAATAGGCGTCATAGCCGACTGGCCAGCAATGCAGCCACCGAGAAAAAAAGTATCGACGTGCAGCTAGAAGAACTACCGGAGTGGCATCTGGATGCGAGAAGGGAGTGATCCGCAGAGACGACTATCTGGCTCGCAGGAGAGTGATTAACAGTAAGCGCATGCAACTGCGGCGGTTGTTCACAGCGAGCCAGAGCTCAGCAGGCCGCAACCCCTTGATGTCGGTGATGCGGATGTTGTGGGTATCAGCTTGGCCGAGTCAAAATACGTAACCTGATAAAGGAAGCCGGGCTGGCATCCAAACAACCGGGCGCACACCGCTATAGGTGTTGCACGGTCAAAACGACCAGACATTCCCAATCTGCTGGCCCGAAAAATTGATCTTCCGCAACCCAATCAAGAGTGATGTGGAGATACCACCGACGGCTGAGCAGGCGCTCGTTAGCATTACCTTGGCCGCAATGCTCGCCCTGCATAACCAGCGGGTCATGGGTTGAGCAGTGTCTGACAAACCTGATGCAGTACTGAGAACAAAAGTGCTCGATATGGACAATCTGGAGCGGGCTTTCCCCTCAGGTGTCGTTTCAATCTGCCTGGGTAACCGACACGACAACTGGGCCTTTCCGCAACGACGGTGGCACTATCGCATGACCCAGAACATGAGCCGTAGTAGTAACTGCTGGGATACTCAGTTCATTATGCTCAAGAACATCAGC